>CAZJAQ010000005.1:0-10637 GCA_964544285.1 uncultured Candidatus Bathyarchaeia archaeon | reverse complement strand
GTAGTGGAAGTTGATGCCGGAATACTCGTTGTTAGTCATGTTGTTTTCTGAAATGTTGTTTTTCGAAGAAAAGTATAGAGCGATACTGACGTAGTTATTTGTGATGTTGTTGTTCGCTACTCTCGAATTGTCTGTGTATGCTATAAGGATGCCTTGTCCATTGTTTTTCATTTCTAGCCCTTTTATTGTTATGTCTGTTGAGTTCACGAGCGCAAGGTATCCTATGTTAGGAAAAGTGGATGAATTTACGACAAGGTTACTTTGGTTGATTAAGTAGTAGACTGGCTTTCCGTTGACTGTGTTCGATGTATCGATGGCATTAATGAAGTTTGCTAGATTTTCACCGTAAACATGAAGGCTGTACGTATTTTCAGTCATCATGTTATTTCTGAGACTGTTATTGGATGATCCCCATAGAAGAATGCCATGTTTGTTGTCTATTATGTTGTTCTGAAGTATACTGTTGTTGTTAGAATTTCCATAGATGCTACCGTACTCACTGTTCATTATGTTGTTTTCTGAAATGCTATTGTTAGAAGAGCCTTCTTGTAGGATTCCATAATTGTTGTCCGTTATGTTATTTCTGTGGATGCTGATGTTCGAAGTAAGTCCGAGATAGAGTCCATAATGGTTGTCATCTATGTTGTTCATGTATATGATGTTGTCGGCAGAACGCTCCATCCTGATGCCAAAGTTATCATAAGTTCCGTATCCATAGCTTGCCAAGTTGTTCCCGTAGATTTGGTTGTTTGAAGAGTTTGAAAACAAGATGCCTGTGTAATAATTGATTATGTTGTTCCCGTGCATGTCATTGTACGACGAATCCCACATACTTATGCCACGTTCGCTATTAGTTATGTTGTTCCCGTGTATGTTGGTGTACGATGAGTTAACGAGTATAACCCCTTCGTAATTGTCCGTTATGTTATTTCCATGTACATTGTTATAGTTTGAAGAGTAGTCGAAACTGATCCCGTAGTCGTTATTTGCTACGTAGTTTCCATATATGCTGTTGTTGCTTGAACTTGAAAAGAGGCCGACGCCATGAATTCCATTGTTTGTCACATTGTTCTCGTAAAAAACACATTGAGATGTTGAGTTGAGGTAGATGCCCCAAGTGAAGCCCTTGATTTCAGTGTTCTTGATCGTCACGTTGACCATGCTGTTTAAGCAGAAGCCCTTTCCCTAGTCATCACCGTAAATGGCATATCCAACACCATCGATAATTATGTTGCTCTTCTGAATGACGATTGTACCGTTAATATTCGAGCCATAGATATTATCCGTGAAAGTGTAAACATCTCCGTCACGTAGTATAGGAGCAGTAGCTGGGTCAACACTTCCATCAGGCCTAATGTAGATGGTTTCACTTGCTTGAATTGAGTTGATGTTCATTGCATAAGGTATACTCAGTAACAGCGATAGAGCTACTATTGCCCACCCAAACATGTTCAATGCGAGGAGCACCAGCAGGACAGCAGCAACTATCCGAAAACGAGATTGCATAAATGCTAACCAATAATCTTAATATTATACGAAACATAGAAAATTTACTATCAAACGAAAACAAACCACAACCACAAGGAAATCACCCACTATGCAAAAAATTCTGTTGGGCACTTCGGGCTGGTCCTACAAGGACTGGGTCGGACCCTTCTACAAAACAGATGAAGAAAGCAAGCTTAAAGCGTATTCACGAGTCTTCAAAACAGCAGAAATCGACTCCACCTTCTACCGCTTCCCCACGAAAGGCATGGTCCTCGGCTGGCTACACTACACGCCCCCAGACTTTGTTTTCGCGGCGAAGCTGCCTAAGGAGATTACTCATAAAGGTAAGCTCGAAGCCAAAAAGGTAGAAGCTGATCTGAACGAGTTTTGTGAGTTGATGCAGCCTCTTCAGCTTGACGGTAAGCTGAGCTGTCTTCTGGCACAGTTGCCTCCGGGCTTAGAGTATGATTCTGCCTTGCTGGAGGGCTTCTTGGCCGTTTTTCCGAGCACGTTTAGGGTTGCGGTGGAGTTTCGTCATGAGTCGTGGCTGAGGGACGAGACGTGGAGGCTTCTAGAGAGGTACAACGCAGCATACACCATCGTCGACGAGCCCCTTCTGCCCCCCATCGTGAAGGTTACTTCCGACATTGCCTACGTTCGGTGGCACGGTCGGGGCGAGCGTCCTTGGTATTACTATCTCTACGAGCCCGAGGAACTCGAGCCTTGGGTGGAGAAGGTTAAAGAGACGGAGCGTCAGGCTGAGCAGACTTTTGGCTATTTCAACAACCACTATCACGCCTTCGCTGTTAGGAATTGTCTCCAGTTCGCAGAAATGATTGGAGAGATGACAGAAGAGCAGGGCGAAGCTAAAGAGAGCATGGAAAGTCACTTAAAAGAAGCTAAAGCAGTTGCAGAGAGAAAGATGAAGGAGCGGGGCATGACACTGGCAGCATACATGCCACAAGAAATCGAGCGAATGGGTTTCGAAGAGTTGCTCGGCATGTTTATGGACAAGGGCCGAATGAGAAGAGCAAAGGGCATCAGCGACAAAGACGTAAGAATCGAGGAAATCTCAGACAGCAACGTCAAGGCTTCAATCCGCGACTACCACTTCGCAGTCGACACGAAGAGTCGCATCATGCTCCACGACTGCGCAGACTGGAGCCGATGCGCACCCGCAAAACAGTTCTGCAAGCATGTTGGCAAGGTTATGATGACTATTCCGAAAGAGAAGGCGACAGAAATCATGAGACAGATTGCGACAGAACGGGAGAAATGGGAGTTCAAGCCCTACACGGCTTAAAGTTATAAGCTTGAAAACTTAGCTCCAGTTCGGGTGGTTTGTCGTGACTTGCTATTTTAGGCACCTCAAAGAGGTTTTCGAGAAGGCAGGTATAGAGGTCACTAACCAGAATAAGCGAGAGGTTGACAGGATTATTCATGGCATCGTTGGTGTGGATTATAAGAATTGCCCAGCAGCTTGGAGAGAAGTCAAGAAGAGACTTGCAGCAGATGAAGAGAACTTCATTTCTAAGCTAAAAGAAGGACTGGCAAAGCAAACGTCCTAGGCTATTTTCATGCAGCTTTTAATTCCTTCATGAAGCGGTCTATTTCTTCCTCGGTGTTGTAGAAGTGAGGCGCCACACGCAGCCCATTCGACCGTGCCGAAACTATGATTCCCATCTTTCCCAGCTTCTTTGCTTTCTCCTGCGCCCCATCCACCAAAAAGTGGACGATTCCCGAACGACACTCTTCGTCCTCTGGAGTAGTGAGGCGAAATCCCACATCTTTCACTAAGCTGATAAGTAAGTCTGTTAAACCCAGAACACGTTTCTGAATGTTCTCGATGCCCACGTCCAGAAGAAGTTGAATTGCAGCCGCGGCGCCAACGAAGCTTACGAAACTCGGAGAACCCACTTCGAAACGGCTGGCTGTATCAGAGAGCTGCAGCCGCAAGATGTCCCAGAACTCAATCGTGTCGAAGACTTCAGGCTTCACGCTTGCCCAGCCGATGAAGGGTGGCTCGAATTGGTCGATAAGTTCCTTGCGGACGTATAGGTATCCCGCTCCAGCTGGACCCAGCATCCACTTGTAGCAGCTTGCCGTCAAAAAGTCCACATCATCTTGCCTAACGTCGACGAGTATGACGCCCAACGACTGGATAGCGTCCACGATAAAGTAGGCACCATGCTCGTGAGCTATTTTCGCCAACGCCTTCAAGTCATGCCTAAAGCCGTTCACGTATTCCACGTGGCTAACGGCAACTGCCACTGTCTTATCGTCCACGAGTTTCTCCACATTCTCTACGAGCACTTTGCCGCCAACGTTCTTGACGTACCGCACCTCCACGCCGAGGCTCTTCTTGAGCCAGGGGTACACTACTGAAGGGTACTCCAAATCCGTCGTGACAACGTTCGACCCCTTGGGATAGTCGAGCATGTTAGCCACGATATTCAGCCCAGTGGAAGTGTTCTGAACTAAAGCCACTTCACCCTTCTCAGCGCCTGCCAGTTTTGCAAAGAATTCTTGCCCGAGGCTGTACTTCGACTCGTCAATCTCGTAGCGACAGAGATCTTCATTATACTCTTTCATGATGTCTACTACTGGTTGGGGAAGAGGCGAATAGGCAGAGTGATTCAAGAACACTTTGCTCCGTGTCACTGGAAACTTTGCACGAACCTCGCTAACGTTCATAAGACCAAGCCTACCTGAAACACTTCCAATACTTCGCCAGAACCTGCTTTAACTCTTTCACCGTGGCTTCCACACGTTCACGACACCAGGGAGGCTCAACTGGCGGCGTGGAAGGGTCTCCAACCTTTATCTCTTCCACCCCAACAACCCCGGCTGCGAGCGCATACCAACAAGCAGGCAGAACGGCGGGGTTGTAGCCGCTGCCGATCAACAAGACAACCTTGCCCCCACAAACTTCCTCTGCAACGCCCACGATGAGCTTCGACAGGTCAAAGAACCCCTTAACAGTCAAGCCCAAACTGCCCAGAATGTCAGCAAAATGCGGGTCACTCCCCCCGTTTGCCAGAACAACGTCTGGCTTGAACTCCCTAGCCAAGGGAACAAAGATTTCCCGCAGAGCAAAGAAATAAGTCGCGTTGCCCGTTCCAGGGGGCAAGGGCACGTTAACGTTGAACCCTTCGCCTTCGTCCCTGCCGATTTGTCCCACAAAACCAGTTCCTGGAAAAAGAGTCCTCGGGTCCTGGTGCATGGAAATGAACAACACTGAAGGGTCTGAGTAGAAGATGTCGCTGGTTCCGTTGCCCGCGTGCACGTCATAGTCTAAAATCAAAACACGCTTAACGCCTTTCTCCTGTTGAAGATACCTAGCTAGGATAGCCACGTCGTTGAAGATGCAGAACCCGCCGCCGAAGTTTTCCCCAGCGTGGTGAAGCCCACCGCCTAGGGATACTCCCCGCTCAACCTCGCCACCATAGAGAGCCTCACCGATCCTCAACGCCCCGCCCATGATGTAAAGTGCCCCTTCCAGGATGCTAGCCGAGAGGGGCGTGTCAAAATCGTAAGGTCTGCCCTTCCCCGCAAAGTCGAAGATTAAGTCGACGTAGCTTTTGTCATGAACCCGCAGCAAGTCCTTCAACTTGGCAATCTCAGGCTTCAAAACCTTAACTTGAGGCAACTTCAGGAGTCCCTGCTCCTCAAAAAACTTCATGGCGTTGCCGAAACGGTCGCCCCGGAAGGGATGCCCAGGTCCGAAGTCGTATTGTCGATATTTTTCGTGAAACGCTATCCCGACGCCCAACAAACCACTTCTCTGCAATATCAAAACGAACGACTATAAAAAAAGAACGTTAGAGCCTGATTGTAGGGGGTGAAAAAAGAAGGATTAAGCGTTTTCTTTAGCTCTTGCTTCTGCGCTTACGCCGCTTCCTCTCCGCCCGGAGCTTCCTGCATACCCGCTTCTTCTGATTGGGTTGGCTCTTCTCGACGAAAGGAGCCCTCCGCCGCCTCTGAAGGCTCTGTTTTTGCTTCTTGTTCCGAAGCTTCCTCGACCAGCACTTCGACTTTGTCTTCGACTTTGGGCTGCTCCTCCACAGTTGTCTCTATCGAGGTCGTTGTCTCGGTGTCCACGACTATCTCAAGCCTCTTCTCGGTTTCAGGCTCCTCTTTGGGCGTTTCTTCTACCGCTTGAATAGGCTCTGGGGGTGGGAGGTCTATGGTTTGTTCGTTGAGGTTAGCGATTGCTTCTTTAATCTCGTTCAGCTCTTGCCTCGTCGTTTCCAATCCAAGTGAAAGCACGTTGCATTCGCGATTGTATGCTTCCTCTTCAACCTCTCCCGACACGTGGCGAATCTCAGAGTTCACGAGCAGGAACTCCAACGTTTTTATCTGCTGCTCCAGTTCACTTATCTTGGCCTCCATCTTCTCCACTATCATCTTCTGTTTTGCTTCGATTTCTCCGATGGCATCTGCGACCTCTCCGTTGAATGAGTCGTAGGTGGGCTGCGAAACCTTGCCTTCACTGAACAATTTGTCCAAAGCTTGTTTCTTCTTTCTCGCAAGCTCCAATTCACCGTTGATTTTCTCTAAAGAATACTTCCATGAAATCAAACGTTTACACCGTACCTCAGTTAACGTCGAAAACAAAAATAACCTTTGAATAGGCAGACTTTTATAAAAAGAGCAAAAATGCTTGCCATATTTGACAGAAAACCCGAAACAAACAATTTTCCACATAACACGTACGTATAGCGCGAGATGTTAAACTACTGCTAAAGTGTTTATAAAGAGAAAGTTCGTTTTCCGTTTGCATCCAAGTTGTGGAATTCTAGAAGAGTCATTCCGAGTCTGAATGGGATTCGGTGTTTGATTACGTTATAATTTATTGTTCGAAATTCGAATAAACTTTAAATATTTATATCTGACTAAAGATGTCACAACGTGATTAAACATGGTAATGATTGGCGGTGGTGTGATGGAGGCGGGAATTCTGAAGGGAATGCATGAACGCATCATCAAGAACTTCATGGACATAATAGTCCTCGCCGAGCTGAAGAATGGTGCACTGAGCGGGTATGACGTGATTCCTTTCATCCACAACAAATTCCATCTTCTGGTGAGCTCTGGAACAGTCTACTCACTCCTGTATTCGATGGAAAGAAACGGGTTGATCGAGGGAAAATGGAACGAGAGAAAAAGAGTCTATAAACTGACTGAGAAGGGCGAGAAGACTATCAAGTCGATTTTGAACGCCAACGATAAAATTCAGTTCCTCATAACGCAGTTGTTGAAGTCGAAGGCAAACTCCGAATAGCCTTATTTCTCTTCTTGAAGTTTTGGCATAGTTGCTCCACCCTCTTCTCGTTGGTGCCTTTTTTTTACGAAAGTTTTAACAGAAACGAGTGCATCATGCGTTCGTGTTGAAGAGATGAGTTTTTTGAATGAGGAGGCTTTTTGGAAATTCCTGAAACGAGGTGGAAGATCTCAGAGTGCAGCCAAACGTGTTCTTGCGCAGGTAACCGAGTACAAGCAGTACTTGCTAAATCAACGAGACTGCAAAAAACTCGACGAGGCAAGCCCTGAAGACCTCGAAGCCTTCGTCTCATTCGCTGAAGAAAAAAAAGAAAGGTTCCGCGAAAAAGTATCTGCATAGCATTCGCTACTACTACAACTATGCCCAAAACGAGGAGATGCGTAGTCTCGCTGGAAAACTGAGAAAGCAAAGAATCGCACAAGCGCCTTTCCCATTAAAAGATTTCCGCGGAGTTAACCCAGCCCACATGAAGAAGCTTGCAGCACTGGGCATCCGAAACGTAAAAGACATGCTCGAAGCAGGACAAACACGCAAGGCAAGAGAAGAACTGTCTGTAAAAACTGGAATACCAGCCGAAACCATCCTAGAACTGGTAAAACTCTCAGACCTGTCGCGACTCGAAGGCGTAAAGGGCATTCGCGCCCGACTCTACTACGACGCAGGCATCGACACCGTAGAAAAAATGGCAAAACAAGACCCACAAAAACTCAGAACCAAATTCATCGAATTCGTCAAAAAAACACACTTTAACGGAATCCCTCCACTACCCAAAGAAATCGAAAACAGCATCGCAAAAGCCAAAAAACTACCGAAAACAATCGAATACTAAAAGAACCCAAAAACACCAAGACCCTCAACAACCCCAATCTCTCAAACCTTACTTAACCAACCCATTTGTAGCCTAATAGGACGGTCTAGACTAGGCGCAGAGAACACAAACTTAATGGCGCCGGGGGATAGGTTTACATCTCGGTTTAAATTCTCGGCGAATTGCGTACTTTATATAAAAATACAAGCAACTATGATGGTGGCAACCAATATAAGTCTCAAACGGAAAAACCGTTAGCTCTTTGTTTCTTTGAAGTATTGAATGTCGGTATAGGTTTAAAAGACCAGAAACATACGTTTTGGAGTCATACTTGGAAGGTTTTGAGTTCTCCTATCCAACCCCAGAATCCCCAAGTAGCTGGCGCTTCTTTTGGCATTTCTCGTAAAACGTTGTTTTTTACTAATTGGTCTAATGTGTGGTCCATGATCATGTGGTAAAGCATACACAGGTAGGCTCCATATTCCCGGTCAAGCTTAACAAATCCCATTTTTTCAAATAATTGACGAAAAACAGTTTCCTTCGGCTTGACAATGTCGTCTACTATAGAGTTGGATATCCTTGTTATTTCAGTGATCATAATCTTAAGGTCTTTTGGAGTGAAAATTGGGAAGTTGAGTTTAAATTTGCCTTCAATTTCTACAAAATAATTGTAGTCGGATAATTTCTTTATCTGCTGCTCAACAATTTCAAGTTCCAAATGTAGAATTTTGACTATGTCTGGAAGTTTTAATGGTTGATTGGCTAAGGCTAACATTATGGATTTTTCACTATTATTAAATGGGCTTGTTGTTGGTTTCTTTACAAGTCTGCTCCATATATGAGCCGTTCCACCGTTTTTATCTTGGTTGCTATTTACGCCAAATTGTCGCTTTGAGCCTGCTCCGCCTTCGAGTCCCCAAAAGTACCATCTGCCTCCATCAGGTCTCTGGGGAGGGAAGGGAACCATCCCTTTTTGGTGCAAAGAATAATTAACCCCGATGTCGGCGAGTAACGCGGCTAGAATGATGTGGTTCATTTGGTCCCATGAGAAGCCTTGGCTTTGGAAACTACATCTTTTAAAGGCAGCTTTAAGTTGCGGAAGCTCTTTCCTAATCTTAAATGCCTCATTTTGAGACAATTTCGTTGCTAAGTCTACTAATGGTTTCTTTTCTTCTTTATCTAAAACGATGATGTTTGCAACCCATTGATTTGCATTTGTCCTTTTCACGAGAGCATTTTTGGATAACCAGCTCAACTCATCTGTCACATAAGATTCATCTGCTCCAACCTCATGACCAACTTGAGACGGTTTTTTCCCTTTTTTGCGGATTGAAAGCAATATTTTTTGAGCTAATAGACCTCTCGTTAAGAGATGAGGGCTCAACCATATGTTCTTTGTACTGCCATAAAAACTGAAGGTTACTAGTTCGGTCATAGTGATGCCTTCATAAAGTCATTAGAGTTTGTAGGTTCTCTTGAAAAATCGATTTCTTTTCATGTTCTGAGAGATTTGACTCGAGGATTACTTCTATTGTTTCGTCCATCTTTCCCCACTTATAGTCTGACCCAAACAATATTCTATTAGTACCAAGTTTCTCAACAGCGAATTCTAGTTTCTCCTTTTCTTTAAGTTGAGAGGTGTCAAGGTATACATTAGGCAAACCCTTTGTTTTTGAAATAGTTTCCTTTGTGTATTGTGAAGCTTTTTCGGCAGATAATTTGATTTCTTCAGGTGCACTCAGTATATGGGCCAATATAATTTTCATCTGTGGGAAAGACTGGGCGACCTTTAATATCCTAGCAGGACTAGATCTCTCCCATTCTCCATGAGGAGGGTTCGTGTGAAAAAGTACTGGCACCTCCAGTTTAACTATTTTTTCATATATCTGGAAATAATCAGGTGAGTCGGGATAAAAGTTGTCCATGGCTGGATGAAGCTTAACGCCATGCATCCCCAAAGAGGCTATTGACCTTTCAAGTTCCTCAATGGCGCCAGGGAATCTTGGGTTGATTCTACAGAAGCCAAAGAATTTTTCACTATGTTCTCTTATGGATTTGGAAATCTCTGTATTTGCGCCACGGTAATCTTCATTCGTGAGGTTATCGCCCCAGTTTGCTGGGCTAAGAACAACTTTAGCCACGCCACATCTTTCCATCTCCTCTAATACCTCCTTAACGATATCCTTCGGCTTATGAGGAGGAGGCGCATAGCGAGGATGAACATGAACGTCCCATACCTCAAATTTCATGCCTTATCCCCATTTGATATCTATCTTTGCTATTAATATCCATTAATTACTCGTTATAAACATTGATAGCATGAGTGTTTTGGCGCCGGGGGAGGGATTCGAACCCACGTGGCCCAAAGGACCACAAGCTCTCAAGCCAACGTCTCCAGGCTTAAGCTCCGCGACATGCAGATCTGCTCCATACCTGACTCCCCGCACGACAGCCTCCTGCCATGCTCTAGGAGACCCCGGCACTAGACTGTCAAATAAGCGCTCACGTTGTTTTAAGACTTTTTGGAGAGAAGCACCCGATAACCACTCCTTATCGCCAGAACTTTTACGTTCCCAAAAGCCTTCTCCATCTCACCCGAAACACGCTTGCCAATCCTCGACCTAACAACCAACTGAAACAAACCATCTCTCACAAGATGGACCGGAGCGTTAGCAACAATCGGTGACACGACCTGCATTCCAGCGCTTACAGGAGGGTTGCAGAGAATCGCGTCAAACTTCACGTCTTCCACTGGCTCGTAGAGAAAGCCCTGACGAACTTCAACGTTATCCACTCTATTCTTCTTCGCATTCTTCCTGGCCAACCACACTGCCCGCTCATTCACGTCTACCATGATCACGCGCAAACGTGGATTTAACACCGCCGCTGCTATCCCAACCGGACCGTAGCCGCAACCCAAATCCAAGACGCATCCTTTTTCGGGCAAAACCATCGAATCAATCAAGAGGCGTGTCCCCGAATCGACACGTCTTCTCGAAAAAACACTCGAAGAAGTCAAAAACTCAAAGAAGCGTCCACGAAGATGGGTACGTATCA
>CAZJAQ010000004.1:28631-43242 GCA_964544285.1 uncultured Candidatus Bathyarchaeia archaeon | reverse complement strand
AGAATATGTCACGAACACGACGCCCTATTCCACACAGACGCGGTTCAAAGCTTCGGCAAACTACCCATCAACGTTAAAGAAATGGGCATCGACTCTATGACTATTAACGCTCACAAACTGTATGGACCAAAGGGAGTGGGCGCTCTCTATGTTAGAAAGGGGTTTGAAATCGAGCCACTGGTGCACGGCGGTGGACACGAGTTCGGTTTAAGGTCGGGAACCGAGAACGTTCCGGGCATAGTGGGATTTGCCAAGGCAGTGGAACTTCGAAAGGAAGAGATGAAGCCCGAAGCAGAACGTCTCACTCGCCTTCGAGACAGGCTGATAAAAGGGGTTTTGGAAATCGAAGAAACCTATCTCAACGGCCACGCTACGAAGAGGCTTCCAAACAATACTAGTTTTCGCTTTTCATACATCGAAGGAGAAGCAGTGGTTCTGAGCCTCGACACAGAAGGGATAGCTGCTTCTTCCGGGTCTGCATGCTCCTCTCTGGTTGGCGAGGCAAGCCATGTACTTCTCGCAATGGGTGTGAAGCCAGAGGAAGCCCGTGGGAGTCTAAGGCTCTCGCTTGGAAAGTATAACACAGAAGAGGATGTTGACTACATCCTTCAAGTATTGCCGAAGGTTGTAGAGCGACTCCGAGCAATGTCGCCCTTGAAGCCTAAAGCTAAGGGCAACCCACGTGTGTGCGTTTAAATACAAAAAAAGCTACCAGAAACAATGAGAGGAGACATGTTGGATTTCAAAACAGTGAAAATCGAAGCGATAAAAGACTGCAATGTTATCTTGGGCATGGCGCATTTCATCAAAACCGTAGAAGACCTCTACGAAGCGTTGGCTGAGTCTGCTTCCAGCATAAAATTTGGCATTGGCTTCTGCGAAAGCTCTGGCCCATGTTTGGTGAGGAGCGAAGGCAACGATAACGAGCTCAAAAACCTCGCCGCTCAGAAAGCCCTCGACCTCAGCTGTGGCCACTGCTTCATAATTTATATCAAAAACGCCTACCCCATAAACATCTTGAACAGAATCAAAGAAGTCTCAGAAGTGTGCACAATCTACGCTGCGACCGCAAACCCCCTCGAAGTAATCGTTCTTGAAACAGAACAAGGCAGAGGAATATTGGGCGTAGTTGATGGCTTCAAGAGCAAGGGAATCGAGACCGAAAAAGACATCGAAGCAAGAAAGGGGTTCCTACGGAAAATCGGCTACAAACTATAACTCTACCTCTCAGACAACCTAATGCCGATGTTTGGAGCCTAATAGGACGGTCTAGACTAGGCGCAGAGAACACAAAACTCAGCCCCTCTGCCCAAAGAAACTCCCCAAAATCGTGCCCACTATAAAGGTAATACAAGCAAAAACCTCACTGTTAAAACTTCTAAAGACAACCATATGGACGATTTCGAGAACCACCAAACAGATCAACGCAACGACGGCAAACATGACTCCGTAGACCAAGCGGTCGGTGGGCAAAACCTCAACAAACTCAACCTTCTTGCCCCCACCACGCTGCGCAGCCACGCGCCTACTGAACACTCGCCTCAGCCAATCTTTCACCGTAAACCCACCCGTCCCTCTTCTTCAACCGTTTAATCGCCACGCGCACAAACTTCTTCAGGACACGCTCGACTTCGGCGTCTAAGACCGCTCGACCGAATACTCTCACAGTTTCAACCATGCCCACAGGAATGACATTGTAATGGAAAGCGCTGGCTCCACGGATAAATTCCTTAGCGATCACCAGATGCCTCGTCTTACAACCTTTCATCCCGAGAAACCAGCCTACGCTGCAGACTAACGTGTCGAAGGAAGCTTTCTCCAACCGTCCCTTCGTCTCGCTAGCATCAAGCCAATCTATCTGCACGAGGTCGCCGAAACGCAAGCTCGCAACCGCTTCTTCAACGCTGCAACTCACCGAAAAACACCTGAAAAGAAAAACAGCAGCCATAGATAAAACTGAAGCGCACTAAATACCAAGAGGACATTGTGCAACTGCTACGCAGAATAGAGAAAGAGAGAGATGGAAATAATGCTACCTTATGACGTCGATCGACACTACCGCTTTCTCCAGCATTCGTTCAGAAGCGTACTCTCTTAAAGCCTTGAATTCTCCACTGTCCAGAACATGCTTTGCACGAGCTAAGATCTCCAAACAAATCTCCTTGAACACCATGTCAGAGCTCCCAGCTTTCGCATCATCGATTAATTCCTTACAAGCTTGAAATAAAACACTGTTCAAATATTTTCACCTCAGCCGAAAAAGTCATGGTGATAAACCATTAACCTTTGCGACTCAAAAATCCATATTAAAAATAATCTTCTACATCTGACTCGGATGTATAATGAAGGTTTAATAATTGCTCAGAAAGTAATGCAATCGATGACGAAGGAAGCATCTTGTGTTGCAAACATCACAGGTCAAGGAAATCGAGCGTGTCAAAACAGGAGTACCCCACCTCGACAATATCATAGAAGGCGGCTTTCCCAAGAACGAACTCGTACTTTTAGCAGGCTGTGCGGGAACTGGCAAAACAATCGTTTGCACCCAGTTCATCTACAACGGCGCAGTTGAATACAACGAGAGGGGAGTCTACGCAACTCTAGAGGAAGACGCTCGCATGTTGAAGAGAAACATGAAGACCTTTGGCTATGACCTAGAAAGCCTCGAGAGAGACAACAAAGTGCGTGTCATCGACGTGGAAAGCCTGAAGGGTGCAGGGTTAAGCTCTAACATCCAATTCATCCTTGACACCGTAGCCCGTATGAAAGCAGAAAGACTCGTGATCGACTCGCTAACCGCCCTCTTCTTCGCATGCGAGGAACGATTTGACAACAGAACCCTCATGCACCTTCTCTACAAGATTCTAAAAACTCAAAACTGCACAACCATCATGACCTGCAGCATACCCACAGGCCAAAAAACCTTGGGGTTGGGGATAGAAGAATTCATCGCAGACGCTCTGCTGATTCTAGACAACGTCACAGAAGAAGCAGAGATGAAAAGACGGTTGATCATTCAGAAAATGAGGGGAACAGACCACAGCAGAAAGTGGCACAACATTCTCATAACGAAACAAGGATTAGAGATAGTTTCCTTTGCCCAAGTATAGGCAACCTCTCCAGCCTAGCGGGAGAGTTTTCAACAGATGATTGGCTGTACTTAACAGTAAAATTCGTGTCTTTAGTTGCCGCTTTCGTCGGGACTTTAACCATTGCTCGCCAGAAGCTATCATACTTCACTACCATACGAACCTACATGGCCAGCGCATGTTTCATGTTTTCTGCGATGGTTGCGACGTCGATGGTCGCAGATTTTGCTCCACAGTTCGCTTTTGAAGTCGAAAGATTCGTTTCTACCTTCGCCTTGATTTCAGCGATGTTGTTGAGCTTCTCTGCAGTAAACCTCGTGGATTTTCCAGAAAAGAGGTCTGCGAAAAAACTCTTGGTAGCTGCCATAGAAAAAGGTGATTATCATTTTTTGGGGTTCCTTGGCTTCATGTTCTTTGGAATAATGATAACGTGGATTACCCAGTTTGTTCAAGGAGTGTCTCAGTTTACAATCGAGCCCCAGATTATAGGGGTAGGATGTGAATCTTGGTACGCTGCTTACCTCTTCCTGGCAATTGTGGCTATCTGGGCGCATCCTTGCTACAAATTCTTTAAACTCTATCGAGGTACTGGGGATGCAAAAACTCGACGGGCGACCTTTGTTTTCTTCCTCTGCGTGTTCGCTATAATCAGCGCTGCACTAATAGTCAACGTGGTTTCCGTGTTCTTAAGCGTGATTTTTCCAAGGGGGATAACGTCCTTTATAACTGCGATGTTTTATCTGGTGCTGGCGTTTGTTTTCAAAGAAACTAGAATACTGACGTCGTACTTCGAGGATTTTTCCAAATCGTTAGGGTTAACCCGCGAACAAATAAGAGGACAACGTATTCTTCTAGAGTTTGACCCGAGAAGTGATTACCAAAAAGTGGTGGAGGATTTTGTGGATGACGCTGCGGCAAGGGCGGAACCTATCGTTGTCTTTTCGCATACTCAAAGCACTATCCAATATATCTTTGACGAACGAGAAAACCAGATGTTTTTCCTCATGACTCCTCAAGTTTCAGCGGCGACTAAGAAATCTAAGACCGCGTTTATGCTTCCAGACAATGCTTCGCTTCTGCTCGATGCTCTGGACAGGGCGTTAAAAACAAATTCTCACTCCGCCTTTAACGTGGTCTTCGACAACCTATTCAACTTGGTCTTGTCTATCGGTTTCGATAAAACTTACAGCTTTCTCCGTTACGCTCTTGACCTAATGGCGTCGACGAACGCGACGGCGTTATTCCTCATAAACCCGACAGCTCACGAGTCCAAGATAGTTTTGAGTGTCAGAAGCTTGTTTGGGTGGCAACTAAGCTATGGTCAGGAAGGACTTCAAGTCGTGAAGTTACCGATTTCTGGGAAAAGCTAGGAGAATTAATTATTATTTATGGTGAGGGACGAGACAGAGAAACTTCAGAGTGCCAGCTCCCTCGTTTCTGAATTGGTGCATCACGTTGGGTGGAATGAAGACTGCATAGCCAGAGCCAACCTTCTTCCGCTGCTCGCCACAAATAACGAGGCATTCACCGTCCAGTATGAAAACTTCGTGTTCCCAATCGTGAGAATGGTGAGGCGAGTGTCCTCCTTTTGCCATTTCGAAGTAGCGCATAGCGAAATTCTCTGCTCCGTCGTCTTTGGTTATTAGCCAGCGAATCTTTGTTCCGTCAGCGCCGCATTCGGTCACTTCGTCTGCTCTTACTTCAGAGTAATGCACTGCCTTGAATCCCATATAGACCACGCTTTCACAAGAAAAAAAGGGTGGCTGTATTTAAAACTAGTCGTCTTCCTCTGGCTGTAATATATCGGTTTTCGACATATGTTGTGCACAAGAATAGTGGCTTAATTAATGAAGGGTGTAGTTTTCTTCTAGAGTTGTTATCTAGAGGAGTGTTCCGTCGTGGTCAGGAAGGGTGTTGCTGTTTGGGTCCTAGGTTCTTTGACTTTTTTGGCGGGGTTACACGCTCTAGATGGTTTCCTGTGGTTGGTAGGCAACGAGAGTGAATCATGGTTCTTAACGATTTACCCCTTCACTACGTTGCTCGGGACGGTTGAACCTGTTCTGTACCTGATTTGCTCGTTGATTGCGACACTTCTGTTGTGGGGAGGGACCGCAGTCGTGGCGTTGCGGAATCCCGTTGAGGCTTTTTTGGGAAAGATGCTTGAGGATGGGAAGAAGGAGAACCAGGCTGACGTGGAGCTGTTAGAGGCTAGGACGAGTGTTTTGGAGATGATGAGCGAGACCTTAGAGAATAACAGCAAATTGTTAGCTGGGTTGAGGGACGTCGTTTTTAACGTGCGCGGCGAAGTTCTGAGCCTTGAGCCCTTGGGTAAGGGCGTGGAGGAGTTGAAGGGTGACGTTGAGGACTTGAAGAAGATGGTTAAACGTTTGGAGAGAGAGGTTAAGAAGTATAAGCTTTGTCCGGCTTGTGGGCGGGAGATTCTGGCAGAGTTTAGGCTGTGCCCGTATTGTGGCGAGAATTTGTTGAAGCCTGCGGTGGACAGTGGGGCGGTGATGTTGGCGGCTTTGCCGATGGTGAAGAGTAAGGAGAAAGAGAAGTAAGTGTGCCCTCGGCGCTAGTCTAGACCGTCCTATTAGGCTCCAAGCATGATGGTGTTCCCGGGTTTTTGCGAAGTTTAATATGTAGAGTGAAACTACTGGGAAGCCATGGTTTCATTCATCGAGACAGTTATCCTCGGGGTTCTTCAGGGCTTGACCGAATGGTTGCCCGTGTCCAGTTCGGGGCACTTGGCGTTGGCTAAGGAGTTTTTTGGTTGGCAGCCACCTGTGATTTTTTACGTTCTTCTTCATCTGGGCACGCTTGTTGTCGTTGCGGCTTTTTTTCGAAAAGACATCGTGAAGGTTTTGGCGGCTTTGGCTCGGCGGGATTTTAGTTCTGAATGGGGACGTCTGGGCGTCTGCGTCGTTGTTGGCAGCGTACCCACGGCAATCATCGGCTACGTTTTCGAGGGGTTGTTCGAGTCTTTTTTTGAAAACTTGCTCGTCGTGGGCGTAGCCCTTCTTGCCACTGGGTTTCTGCTTTTCTTCTCAGAACGTAGGGAGGGCGATAAGGCTCTAAGCTATTTGGATTCGTTGCTCATAGGCATAGCCCAGGGCATTGCCATAATCCCTGGGGTTTCAAGGAGTGGTGCCACGATTTCCACAGGGCTGTTGCGTAGGATGAAGAGAGAAATCGTTTTTAGGTTCTCTTTTTTGTTGTCGATTCCAGCGGTTTTGGGTGCTACTGTGGCAGAGTCGGGCGACTTGGGCTTGCTGGTTGGCGAACTCGACGTGGCTGCTGTAGCTGTGGGGGTTGTTGCATCGATGATAGTGGGGTATTTGTCGCTCAAAATCTTGCAGAGAATAATCATTGAGCAGAGGTTCCACTGGTTTGCGTTTTACTGCTGGGCAGTGGGCACGTTAGTTGTGGTCTCGCAAATGTTTTAGAAAGAGTGAACAATCTATAGTTCCAAGACAAACTCGATCTGGCAAGCAAAAAGAATCGAACAACATGATAAAGCAAATTCCACCGTCTTGAGAACATCATCTTTAATAGGATTTGTATTCCTAAAAGCAGTTAGTAGAACGGAGAGACGTGAAATGTCAAAGAACGAAATGGTAGAATTCTTCAAAGAACAGATAAAGCTTGAACATCACATCGTTGAATCAATAACCGACAGCCTCAAAAACGTGAAAAACCCCATCGTGAAGCAAGTTTTACGGGCTATTGCCTTCGACTCCCAAAAACACGCTGGAATCTACAACGCAGCCATCTCCATCACCGCTGTCACCCCCGCACTAACAGACAAAGAGTACAGGGAAATCGAGAAAGTAACCGAGAAGCACATCGTGGACGAAGAAAAAGCCATCTCCTCCCTCGACAAGATCATGCCAAAAATAAAAGACAAGAAAGTCAAATTCCTCTTAGAATCGATAGTAGCCGACGAGAAAAAACACCACGAACTCCTCAACAAAGTCATGGACCTAGTCGTCAAGAAGGAAGCCATAACAGAAGAAGACTGGTGGGAAATACTCTGGAAAAACGTTCCATTCCACGGCGCACCAGGCGGGTAAACGGAAGAAACTGAAACGTTAATAAAACACCGCCTGCCAGATTTTAACTCGATGCTCCTTGAAAGTTTACATAGACCATGATAAATGCAGAGGCGACGGTGTATGTGTCGATCTTTGCCCCGTCAACGTCTTCGAAGTCAAAACGGTATCACGAAAGCCCAAGAAAACCAAGACCGTAGTTATCTCTGAGGAAAAATGCATTCTCTGCAGAATCTGCGAGGTCAACTGCCCCAACCAAGCGATAAAAATCACGCATCAAGGACTATAAGGATTCTGAAAGCTTGCCGCTGTTGTCCCGAATCTCAACTCGCAACCAACCACCCTTCTCAACAGTTCTCGAAGCGCACTTTATACACGGGTCGTAAGCCCTAACAACCATCTCAACCTTGTTGAGAAGACCAGGCTTCACTTCTGCTCCCTTGATGAATTTTTCTGCGGCGCTCTTCACGCTCATGTTAATCGCCGCATTGTTAACTTGAGTGGGAATTATGAGCCGTATGTCTTTCAGCTTTCCATGCATGTCAAAGGAGTAACGGTGCATAAGCGTCCCCCTCGGAGCCTCAACCACGCCGACTCCTTCAGCCTCCGTGGGCGCAAGCGTCACCCTCACCTTTGTCTTGGTAATTGAGTCATCCTCAAGCAGCTCTCGCGCCTTCTCGCAGGCATAGAGCAACTCAATAAGCCTTGCATAATCGAAAAGCAAAGTCTCGTGTGCCGGAACGCCATAAGTCTTCTTGAATTCAAGGAACTCCTGTCTCGCCAGCGGAGTGTCCACGTCGTCTACCACGTTCATCCTCGCCGTAGAACTAACCTTCATTATCCCCTGCGGCCACCCTTGTTTCTTCAGGTAAGCAAACTTCGAGTATGTCCACTCTAAGGCTTTTTCGTCGACGTAATCCATATATTCTTCTGGCGGAAATTCGGCGACAGTGGCTCCTTGGGCATCTTTTACTCGGACCTTGCCATCGTAGAAGCTAAGGTTCCCCCTGTTAGTTAGGCTCATGTAGTTAGTCTTGATGACCGCAACTTGCTTGAAGTCTTCCCACTTTTTCTCGAACAACCGCTTTCCTAAGGCTAGAGCATCCTGCGCCAACGCTATCCCGTTCTCGGCTTCTTCAAGTAGGTGCGTTCTCTGACTCTCTGTGAGGGGCTTGATCACGCCTCCTGGAATGACCGAGACGATGTGAATGTGCCTGCCGCCTACAATTGATAGGAGACGGGTGCCGAACATCTTCAAGTCCAAAGCTCTCTTACTGACTTCTGGATCCTCTCGCATGATCTGGAAAACATTCCTTCTCTGCGGAGCTTCTTCCTCTTCGAACCAAAAGTCGGGGAGCGTTAGGAAGAAGGAGACGAGGGAATGGTTTGTTATCACCTGAGCCATAAGTAACAGCTCTCGAATCTTCCGAGCAGTCTCTGGAATCTCAGTGTGGTAGGCGTTTTCTATGGCTTTAACAGACGCCATGATGTGGGCGGTGGAGCAGACCCCGCAGATGCGCGAGATGATGAAGGGCAGACGATCCGATTCCATCCCTCGGAGAAACTGCTCAAACCCCCTAATCTCGGTGGCGTGAAAATGAGCGTCAGAAACGTCGCCAAACTCGTCAAGCCAAATAGTGACCTTGCCGTGGCCTTCAATACGCGTCGTGGGCGTAATCGTAATCTGCCGTGGCGCTTCAGTCATATGACCCGCTCCATGGCTTTGAACCGCTCCAAAGTCTTTGAGAAGATGAAGGCGTGGAAAACGAAGGGATTCGCATACAACTCCTTCCTAACGTCCTCGACTGGAATCCCCGTCCTCTTCGAAGTAACGTTCACCAACAGTTCGAACAAGTCCCTAGACCGGTAGAGCAGCGGGTCCGGCGGACCACGACAGCCGAAACAGGTGAACCCCACTCTTGGACAGGGGGCACCACAGCCTCGACGCGTCAAAGAACCCAAGCAGATGAAGCCTTGGCTTAGGAGACAGATGTTCGGGTCTGCCTCTTTCTCGTAGGTTCCGTAGAGCCTGCCAGGTTTGACTGGTAGTATCTTTCTGGGACATTCGAGGCAGACTACCTCTTTCACCCGTTCAGGCTTCTCGCCCTTAACCACGCTTCGTAGAGTCTTTATGATGCGGTCGGGCATGGGTGGGCAGCCTGGCACGTAGTAGTCGACGTCGACGAACGTGCAGATGGGGTACATAATGTCTTTCAGCTCTGGAAGGGTGCTGGATTGGGCTTTTGGGAACTTCTCTTCCAAAAACTTCTTCAGGGACATGCGGTTGCCGAGGCTCGTTACTCCGCCGTGGGTGGCACAGATGCCCAAAGCTACTAGCGTAGTGGATTTCGCTCTTATCTCTCGGAGAAGCTCCTCGTCTGCCTTTGTCCGTACCCCTCCCTCCACAATCGCCAAGTCAACCCTCGGAATCTCCTTCGTGTCCACAAAAGTTGTCGAGAATACGACTTCAACGTCTTTGGTAAGAAAGTTGTAGAGGTCTTCGCCGCCGCTTAAGAAGGAGGAGAAGCAGCCAGCGCAGCATGTGAGAGAGAGCATACAGACCTTCATGTGGCACGTTCACCCTTTTCTTTGGTTAAATCCACGTAGTGCAACTGCTAAACCTAGGGCGAAGTTCTCCGCTTTCAGCATCAGCTCCTTGACTCGAGCAAAGTTGGTAGCCTTGTATTCTCTGATAGTTACTTCTATTTTCGAGTCAGCCATTTTGGCTTTCCCCTAATGTACTCGGTTAAGAATTTCGCAAAGTCCTGGTTGCGTGAGTAAGTGGGGAGGATTTCTTCGTTAACCAGAATCTTCAGGCTCTTTGAAAGCGATTTGGAAACAAGCTCTGCCATGCCTGTGGTTCTTCCACCATCTTTCAACTTATCCTCCAACAATTCGACTATATCCGTGTACTTTCTGGTTGTTTCTACAACCCATCTTCCTTCCTCTATCCTGGGTCCAGACAACGTTTGCCTTGAACCTGTGTGTTTCTTCAGAAACTTTTCGCACTCGCTTCTTTTTTCCAGAGGGGGTCCAAGATGTTTTTTTAAGGGTGGCAGGCGTCGATGCTCCACCTCTAGAAGGAACACGTTTAGGCTTTGTTCGTCGCTCCACACAGCGTCGTGGATGAGGTTGAAGTCGTGCTGTTCGACGAGTTTTCTAAGCGACCTCTGCGACTTGTAGAGCTGCCCCCAAAGAATGTCTGGAACAGCCTTGACTTTCCCAAAACGTATGAGAACGATGCTGGAACCCCGTTCCTTGAATGCTTTAGCTGTTCTTTCGAGGCTAAGGGGTTGCGTTTCTTGAGGATAGAAAAGCTCCACACTCGGGTTGTCTAGGAGAACCCTTGACGCAGCAACAAATTCGTCCAAACGTTCTCGTCTAACCGCCGACGCTGCATTCCTTCCTTTATCAACAGGGTCAACTATGACTAGAGGTTCCTCGAAGATTAGTCTCAGTTCGCCCTCTCGACCCTTGTAGTAGCCTTCGAGGTCGATGAACGTTCGAGCTTTCCAGCCGCTTGCAGCCTTCAAGGCTTGAAGAAAGGAGCCGTAAAAAAGTACGAGAAGCTCGCAGAGGTATCCGCTGAAGCCCCCTACTTTTATTTCGGCACCGTAAACGTCGACGCCTTTCATGAATCTTTTCAGAAGCTGAATTTCGCCGCACAACTTCTCACTGAGCAAGGGTTTCACGTAGTCAGTGTGATAGGGAGTTCGGTCGGTGGCGCTCTTCCATTCGCCCTTTTCCACGCGGTAGCATGGCACGATGTTCACTCGCGTCCCATCTAAGAATGCTTCCAGATAAGGGTGTTCGGCGAAGCGTTCAACCTGCTTGGCGCCTGCAGTAGCTTTCTTTGCAATGTTCAGGTACGTGGTTCCGAAGGCTTCCCGCGGCACTGCTGGTGGAACACGCATGAAAACATCGATGTCTGGTGACTCCCTTAACCACGTGTTCTTTGCAACCGAGCCCTCCAAGCGCACCTCCACGTCTAATCCTGCTTTCTCGGCAGTCGCTTCCACTTTCTGTTTAAGCTTCTCAGCCAAAGCAAGAATACGCCTCTTCTCCTCACGGCTGGGCGTGGTCTGTTTCAGAACATTCGACAAAATTCTTTCAAGCTTTGAAACCATCGTAAACGCCTTTATCCTCGACAAACTTCCTTCAAAATCGAGTAAACGGGACCCTTAGGTGTTAAGACGCTTTTCTTGAGCTTCAAGCAATCAGCTCTTAAAATTCCGAACTCGAAATTGGCGAGCTCGTCTACGCAACGAGCAAGCTCTGCCTTGTTGCGGCCTGTTCTCACTCTGGCGATTGTTATATGGGGACTGAAACCCTTCGAGTCGGGCTTGAACCCTAATCCTCGCAGGTGGGGCTCAACCTGATTAAAGATATTTCTAAGCTCCTCAGCGCCTCTTTGGATGCCTGCCCACACGACACGAGCATACCTTAGAGTTGGAAAGACGCCCACCCCGCGAATTTCCACGTCGAAGGGCGCAAAGGACACTTGTTCCATTCCGTTGTAAATCTTGTCAACCATGTCTGGGTGGATGTCGCCCAAGAAACGCATTGTAACGTGAATGTTTTCTGGCTTAACTAACGTCAAGTCGGCACCGGTCTTGGCAAGCTTTTCTTGGGCTTCGGACAATCTTTTCAGGATTTCCTCGTTGTTTATGTCAAAGGCGATGAAACTGCGAATAGGCTCGGGCAAATTAACCCCTTCCTTCCATAGTTTCAGTGTACACCATTTATAAGAGCTTTTAACCTAAAAGAATGCTAGGAAAAAGGGGCTCACAGACAGTGAAGGACAAAATCGTCATCGGAGTTGCAGGAATGCCCGGCGCTGGAAAGGCAACAGTCGTCGAAGGGGCAAAGAAAATGGGCTACGGAATCGTCGTCATGGGCGACGAGGTGAGAGAAGAAACCCAGAGCCGAGGCTTAGAACCTACGCCAGAAAACGTGGGCAGAGTAATGCTAACGCTGCGCCAAGAAGGCGGACCAGCTGCAGTGGCGAAACGCTGTATCCCAAAAATCGAAAAAACAAAAACCCCAGTCGTAATCGTCGATGGCATCCGCAGCCTCTATGAAGCAGACGCCTTCAAGAAACACTTCCCAAGGTTCAAGCTCCTAGCCATCCATTCATCGCCAGAAACACGGTTCCGAAGACTCTTTAAACGCCGACGAAGCGACGACCCGTCGAGGTGGGAAACTTTCTTGGAGCGAGATTGGCGAGAACTCCACGTCGGGCTTGGAAGTGTCATCGCCTCCGCAGACGTAATGATCGTGAATGAAGGTAAAAGAGAGGGTCTACGGGAAGAAGTGAAAAAGTTTCTAGAGAACGTGACCAAGAAGTGAACGAAGTAAACTTGTATGTGGAAGTTGAAGTCAACCCCACCGAAGACTCAGCCAAAGTCAAGCAGGCGGTGGAAAACATCTTTGGCAACTTGGAACTCGAAGAAAAACCTCAACGCAGAGGAAGCCTTCTAGCTGGTCAGACCACAAACATGGAGAACCTGTCCAAGTTTGGCAACCTCCTCCGCCGAGAACGCATCCGAGACGCTGCACGAGGCGTCCTGTTTAAAGGCTTGAAAGGAGACAAAATCACGTTTTACCTGAACAAGCAAGTTGCCTACGCGGGGCATGTTTCCTTCAGCGAACCCATGGCAGAAAGCCCCCTCGGACCGATGAGAATCCAAATCAAGAGCAATAATCCTGTGAAGCTCATCGACTGGCTCGCGCCCCGAACCGTGTGAGACGAAAGGTATAAACTTCAAAACGTATCCCTTATTCTTTCTTCAAAGGAGAGAAACAACAGTGAAAATTATCGTGTTAGGCGGTGGCGGGGCTATGGGCATGGTGACCGTCCGAGACTTGGTCGAAAGCCCCGAGGTTTCTGAGGTAATTATAGGCGAATTCAACTTGAAGCAAGCTGAAAAAGTGGCGAAGTGGACAGGCAGCAGAAAGGTATCTTTACGCAAAGTGGACATAACCGACCACAAGAGCTTGGTCGAAGCAGTGTCCGACGTCGACGCAGTCGCCAACGCAGCTCCCTATCATCTTAACCTGCAAGTGACCAAGGCACTGATCGAGGCGGGAAAACCCCTAACAGACTTGGGGGGAGTTTATTACATGACCCTGGAGCAGCTGAAGCTGGACGAAGAAGCGCGGAAGGCTGGGGTTACGGTCGTTCTAGGCTGCGGCGTAGCGCCAGGCATAGCGGACATCTTGGCAAAACACGGAGCCGACGAGCTTGACCGAGTAGACGAGGTGCACATCCGCTACGGCGAAGTAAACCTCGAACCAGCCAAGTACAAGTGGACTTTTCGCACTGTTCTGGAAGAATACACGCAGGGACCAGTAGTCTACGTGGACGAAGATTTTAAGCAACTGCAACCCTTCTCGGGCAAGCATGTCTTCAAGTTTCCTCCACCAATAGGCGAACGTTCCTGCTGCTACGCACTGTATTCCGGCTTGGCTACGCTGCCCAGAACGGTTGGCAAGGGCGTTAAAATCGTGGACTGCGCCATGTCTTACGTCGACGAGGACGAGCAACGAATTAGAGTTCTGAATGAGATGGGGCTGACTCGAAAGGAACCAATCAAAGTAGACGGCGTGGAAATCTCGCCGAAGGAATTCTTGCTAAGATGCGCGCCGCCGCCAGATGTTAACGTCAGAGATGCTGCGGGAGTGGTTGTTGAAGTGAGCGGCGAAAAGAACGGCGACAAGGCGAAGTACATTTACAGCGTTGTTCGTGAATACCAAGAAGAATATGGCGTGAGCGCGTTAGCATACTTAACTGGCATGCCAATGTCCGTCGTAGCTCAATTGCTAGCCAAAGGCGAAATAGCAGAGAAGGGTGTGTTGCCCGTCGAAGTAGGCGTCAAACCAGAGCCCTTCTTCGCCGAGTTGGCGAAAAGAGGAGTAAAAATCCTGGAAACGAGCCAAACTTTCCGAGAGGTTACGCAGAGGTCGTAGCTGTGGCTAAGATGGACGTCGGCTTGTCCATGCTCTACTGCTTAAGTGAACCCTTCTCGAGTCTCTGCAAGAGGCTACAGGAAGTGACAGTCGAGCATGTTGAAGTGGTCAACGAAGGACTGCATGCGCTTGACTGGAAGCGCGTGGAAAAGCTGAAAGAAATCGGCGAAGCAAGAGGCTTGACGTACACGATGCACGCTCCCTTCGCAGACGTCAACATCGCCGCCCCAGCAGGAGACATTCGGAACTTCGTCCTTAAACGCCTCGAAAAATCTCTGACTTTCGCGCATCGCTTAGAGTGCCGTCTCATGGTGTTCCATCCTGGCTTGCGGACGGGAATCAGCAGTTTCTATCCAAGCATGGATTGGAAGACGAACATCGAGTCGGTGAAGAAGCTGCTCTCGCTGTCTCGAAAGTACGGGGTGGAGGTTGCGGTTGAAAACTGTCCCGAGCCCTTCGGGTTCTTAGTGAAGAACGTTGAGCAGTTTTCCCGTTTTTTCA
>CAZJAQ010000004.1:0-28531 GCA_964544285.1 uncultured Candidatus Bathyarchaeia archaeon | reverse complement strand
TCGTATTCTTTCTCTTCACACACGAGTCCTTCTCGTTCGATTTCAGCTATTTCCAGGGGGAAAGTGAGCGTGAAGTGCACGGTTTTTTCGATGGCTTCTATAAACTCCTCCAAGTCCGCTGGTCCATAGATTTTCAGAGTCTTCGTGCGGTCTAGGAGCGACATCGTCTGGATTAGCCCGGGCAAGCCGAGCATGTGGTCGCCGTGCATGTGGGTAATGAACACTTTCGTTTTCTTGTTGAAGCCCATGCCCGTCTTCACCATCTGGCGTTGAACCCCTTCACCGCAATCGAAGAGGATTAACTCTCCTTTCCTTTTTATTGCGATGGCTGGAAGTGACCGTGTAGTCGTGGGGACGCTGCCAGCCGTTCCGAGAAAAACGACTTCAAGGCTCATCTATGCTCTCTCCAGCACTGCGATTTCCCTCGTGAGACTTCGGTGCACGTAGACAAAATGGGACTGGACTTGCTTAAAGCCTAACGTTTCTGCCATCTTGCCTATATTGACCGTTCTGGGAGCGGCGAGGCATATACGTTGTCGTCCCTTTATTCTGTCGACTGAGTCTGTCAAGAACTCTTGAATGATTTGTGCGGTGGTGTACCCCATCGTTGACGCTGAACGCCCGTAGGGTGGGTCAGTGACTATGCTGTCCACTTTGGTTAGGGGTAAATGCTTGGCGTCGGCAACTGCCATCCCCTCATTCTCAACGCCCAAGAATTTCAGATTCCGTAAACTTCCCCTAACCATATATTTTTTGGCATCGAAACCCAACACTCGGCAGCCCAGCAACCCCGCCTCTATGAGAAAGCTCCCCGTGCCACAGAAAGGGTCCAGAAGCAAGTCGCCCTTCTTAGGCTTTGCCAGATTAACCATGCATCTCGCCAACTTCGGAGGCATAGCGGAGGGATGGAAGAAGGGACGTTTTCGCGGTCGTCTCTGCATGAAAGGCGTGGGTGATATTTCTTCAAGCTTCAACCCGAAGAGAAAGCTGCCAGCGGTTAACGTTCCGAAAAAAGTTTTCTGCGGCTGTTCGAGGCTAACTTTCGCCCCCCTAACTTTGCTTAGAATCAGCTCGCCGAGCTTCCGCTCTAAATCCATGCTCGCTAAGTTTTTCGCCGCTTCGCCTACTCGTCGAACACGCACTACAAAACTTTCACCCGAGTGGAGAAGAGGGTCCAGAGAGATGGATTGCATGGTTTTCACGATTTCTGAGAATGAGGCTTGGCAGGAGAACAGTTCGTGGCAACAAACTCTGGTCATCGCAGCCCTCTTTTTTACAGCTTCAACTGCCTTAAAGGCTGCGTCGAGTCGCAGAACTTGAGGCAACATTTGCAGCTCCTCGTAAACTATGCTTTCAGCTTCCAGAACTGCCTCCAACTCCGCGAAGGGCAATGATTCATGCTCACCTGAGAGGAGGAAGAAGAGCCGACGCACTAGGGTTTAGGCTCCTCGCTCCACAAGAGTCTTGGCAATCACGGGCGCCACAGAGACGACGCTTACAGAGCTCGGCACGCTATCAGTGCCCACAACCGCGTCTGCACCGCTCTGAATAATCTTCTCTTCGGCGTTGTCCATTAAGAGGGGATGAACACACGCAGCATAGACTTTTGCTGCTCCCTGTTTTTTGGCATGAGCGACTGCTTTTATCATCGTTCCGCCGCTGCTTATGATGTCGTCGAAGAAGATAGCAACCTTTCCTTTCACTTTTAGCGGCTTTTCTTCTATCGTGACTTTTCCAGTATGCCGGTCTCTCTGAGTTGGGATATAATTCGATGGACCGTTGAGCACGTTTGCAGCTTCTTCAGCGGTGGCTAAACCTTTCTTGCCCATCGATAACGAAACGGCGTCCGAAAAGCCCTTCTCCTTAAAATACCCTGCCAGCAGGGGAATGGCCGAGAGGTCTGTTATGGGCACGGTGAAATTTGCAAGAACTGCAGGGTTATGAGTGTTGACTGTTATGATGCGGGTGACTCCGCATGTTCTAAGCAAGTCGATAACGGTTTTGGCGCTGAAGGCTTCGCCGGGAAGGAACACTCTGTCTTGGCGGCTGTAGGCTAAGTAGGGCACGACTGCAGTAATCCTGGCAGCATTATTTTTCGCTGCAGACGCCAAAAGAAAGAGCTGCATCATCCTCTCGTCTTGGGGAGGACTCGTGGTCTGAACGATTACCGCATCCTCGTCTTGTACGTCGCCGTCTATGCGGATGTAGCTTTCGCCGTCTGGAAACTTCTTGAAAAAAACGGGAACCAGCCTAGCCTTCAACTCCGAAGCGAGACGCTTCGCTAGGTCTTGGCTCGCTGGACCCGGAAGGATAATCATTTTTTAATCTTCCTGTACTGCTCGATAATTTCTTTCGCTCTGTCCATGCGTATCTTGCGTTCTTTCACCATCTGCTCGCTGACGACGTCGACGAGTTCTTCGGTGGCGCCTGCTGCGATGGCTATGTTTCGGGCGTGCAGCCGCATGTGGCCTCGTTGGATGCCTTCGTTCGCCAAGGCTCGGAGTGCGCCTAGGTTTTGGGCTAGACCCACTGCGGTTATGACTTCTCCGAGTTCGTTGGCTGATTTCACGCCCAGAATTTTGAGGGCGATTTTGGCGATGGGGTGGGTGCGTACGGCTCCTCCTATGGTGCCGATTGCCATGGGCATTTCCAGCGAGCCCACCAAGTCTCCGTCTTGATTCTTTTCCCAAGTTGACAGGGATGTGTAGTGTCCTGTGTGGGCCGCGTAAGCGTGTGCGCCTGCTTCTATGGCGCGGTGGTCGTTGCACGTGGCTATGACGACGGCGATTACACCGTTGAGTATGCCCTTGTTGTGTGTTGCTGCTCGGTAGGGGTCTGCGGCTGCGAAGTGGTAAGCCTGAACTATGCCGTCTACGACTTCTTCTCCGCCGACTGACTCTTTAGGCACGGTTACGTGGGCTCTGGCTAAGCGTTTGGTGGCGAGGTTGCTGATGATGCGTAGGTAAACTCGTCCGCCTGTTATCTTTTCTATCGTGGGGGCTACCGCTTCTACCATGGTGTTGACCGCGTTGGCGCCCATGATGTCTCGGCAGTCAACGTGTAGCTCGGTTATGAGCATGGGGCCTGCGGGTGTGTGGATTATTTTTGCGTCTATGTCTTTGGCGCCGCCGCCCAAGGAGACGAGCACTGGGTCTTGTTCGTTGGCTTTTTTGAAGATGTCTTCTTTGTAGTTGAAGATTGCTGTGCGGGCGTGGTATGGGTCTTTTATGCCAACAGCTTGGATTTGTCCAATCATGATAGGCGGCGTGCTGCTAGTGTAGAAGCCTCCGCCTTCGCGTGCCATCTTTGCGGCGTAGCTTGCAGCTGCCACGACTGATGGCTCTTCTATAGCCATGGGGACGAGGTAGTCTCGCTTGTTGATGAGAAAGTTGACCGCGATGCCCAGGGGAACTGGGAAGGCACCGACGACGTTTTCTATCATGCGGTCGGCAAGTTCCAGAGGCAGTGCGCCAGTGTTTTTGAGCGTGCTTACCTCTTCGTCGGTTAGGTTGGCGAATTCTTTGACGATTTTTAGGCGTTCTTCTACAGGTAGCTTGTAGAAACCCGTGAACACGGAATTTTTATCCATTGCATGATGCTCCAGCAACTACCTAACGGCTGCAAAGACATAAGAATTTAACTCAAAATAAGGAAAACACGAGTCGAGGCATAAACATGTGTCCCGAACAATGGAAACTCGTCGAAGAATACGCCAAAGACCAGATGGCTAAGCTTGGGCTGCACGGCTGGCCGCACGTTAAGAGAGTTGAGCATCTCTGCATTCTAATCTCGAAAGCTGAGAAAAGCAAAAACGTGGACTTGGAGGTTCTTCGGGTGGCAGCGTTGCTTCACGACGTTGCGAAGCACCTTGAGAAAGATGACAATTCCCAAGATCACGGCGAAACCGGCGCCTTTATGGCGCGTGATTTCTTGAAAACTATCAGCTTCGACGAGGAAAGAATCAGCCTCGTCAGTCATGCGATAAGGGTTCACACTCATAGAGAAGAGCCAAGCTCCGTTGAAGCGGAGATTTTGCACGACGCAGATTTTCTCGACAAGCTCGGAGCAGTAGGCGTCGCATCAGTTTTCGTAAAAGCGTGCTTGACCGACAAGACGATTGAAGAAGTAATGGAGATGTATAGCTTAGAAAACCCGAAGCCTTCCTACGTCGCCATGCATATACGTTGGCTGAAAAAGCAACATTTCTACACCCAAACTGCCGAGAGAATAGCTCAGCAGAGAAACAAGATTGTTTCAGCATTCTTTGAAGCGTTGAAGAACGAATTGGAGTTAAAGGATTCGAGGGTTTAGGTGATGGGAGTGGCTTTGAAAGCTGTGTTTTTTGATTTGCATGGCACTCTGGCATACGTTAAAAAACCAATCACCTCAGTTCAAGCCTCAGATTTCCTCTTGGAACGTGGCTACGAAGTCTATCCCCAATCTCTGGATGCCGCCCAACATTTCGTCTCCATGATAGACTATCCGAAACATGGCTACGGCAGCTGGCAAGCATACCTCAAACGAGTTCTTAGTAGACTCGACGTTAAGGTTGACGCTGAGACTTTGGAGGAATTGGCTTCGCGCTATCAGAGGCACAACAGTTACGTCCTTTTTCCCGATGCCGCCCCGGCAGTTAAGAGAGCTAAGCAGTTGAACCTGAAAACTGCAATAGTTACCACGATTGCTCGTTTTGCATTTCAACCCGCCATAACACCCATAAAGCAACACTTCGACTTCGTCATGACGGGCTACGAAGCGGGATGCGAGAAATCTAACCCAAAGATGCACAGACAAACTCTGAGAAAATTAGACGTCACACCTGAGGAGGCTGTGATGATAGGAGACGAACCGCTCGTGGACATAAGAATCCCCAAGAAACTGGGTATGCACACGATCTTTCTTGACAGAGCAGACAAGATTTCAGGCAAGCCCGCAGAGGCTGACGCCAAAGCCACAACGTTGACAGAAGCAGTGTTGATCGTTGAGAAATGGCAAGGATGCAAAAAATGATGTTTTACTTCTGACTAGTTTCTCATCGCTTTACATTAGTTAGCCTATTCCTCTTGTAGATTAAAGCTGCAACCAGCGTGACTGTTATGAAAAGCGCCAATGTTACAAGGTGCAGCTCTGGGACCATCGTTGTTCCTATCACCCACACGTCATGGGAGCTCGGAGGGTAGGTTAGGTATAAGTAGAGTGTAGTTTCATCTGAAATAGGCAGTTCTCTCCACGTCGAGGGCGACATGTTAAAGCCGTCAAGCGTCACGACATAGTCGCCGTCCAACACGTCTTTTGGAATCCTGATCCTGCAGAACCCACCTAGGTATCCTCTTACTTCAAAACGAATCATCGTCGTCCACGGTGGTCCAAGGGTATAGTTTGGGTAAACGATGACTTCTCCGAATTGGAAATCAGAAATCGTGGAGTTGCAAATCGTGGTGACGTGGTAGGTTTTGTTAGCCCAGTAGACGGGGAAGTCGGAGAACGTGCCCATAAGGGGGTAATTGTCCTGATTGTGTACGTCCAGAACGTGCGTGGATTCTCCTATTCCGTCTTGTGTTAGGTCGGTTCCAGTGTAGTTGTCCCAGTAGTTCCCTTCCATCTCCCCGTCATCCCACATGTTGTAGCCCGACGTGTAGCTGTAGATATACACGTGCCTGGTGTTTTCTATGAAATCGTTATGGTAAAATTTGTTGTTATGAGAATCGTCGAGGTAGACGCCGTACAGGCTGTTCGTCGCTATGTCGTTTCCAAAGATTAAGTTGTCCCCTGAATGCCAAAGATAGAGGCCTTTATAGTTGCTTTTTATGTTGTTCGCGATTATCGTGTTGTTGGAAGAGGAATAGTGCCAGATGCCCAAGGGGTCGTTGCCGACTATGTTGTTTCCACAGATGCGGTTGTTTGAAGACCTGTCGAGATAGATGCCCTCATAATTGCCTTTGATGTTGTTTCCTGATATCGTGTTGTTCGGAGAGTTGGCAAAGCCGATTCCGAGGCCTAGTTTGTTTGCCGTTATGTTGTTTTCGGAGATCACGTTTTGCGAAGAGTGGGCTGCCCAGATGCCGTTCTCGTTTCCTTTTATGTTATTCCCGAAGATGTTGTTTTCGGATGCGTAGGACAGCCATATGGGGAAGCTGTTGCTTTCCATGTCGTTCCCACATAGAGTACTGTGCGAGGTTGAGTTGAGGTGGATTCCAATCCAGAAGCCTCGGATGTTGCAGTTCGTGATTGTCACGTTGCTTACGCTGTTTAGGTTTATTCCCTCGGATGGATAGTCTGTCCCTTGGAGTGCGTATCCGCCTCCGTCGACTATTATGTTGTTCCTTTCGACCACGATTTCTCCATAGATGTTGTCGATGAAAGTGTAAAATTCTCTGTCGTGCTCAATCTTGTCGGTGCCCTCGACGGTTCCGTCTGCCCTGATGTAGATGGTTCCACTTGCCCTTACAGGATGCACCTTGAATGCTGCACTTGAAGGTCCCAGAAGAACAACGATTAAAACCGTCAACAAGCCAAGCTGCCTAATCATCCTCATCATTTGTTATGTCTCCTGCCTCGGCTTTATTGGTTGTGGAAGACTCGGTAGAAGCTCTTGCTTTGGAGTTACTTTGGTTTTCTGACTTTCCTGAAATATACTATCAGAAGAGCGGCTCCGACTCCTACTGCTGCTGCCACTACGGCTACGAGGAGTGTTGGGAACTGTTCCTGAGGAGTGTTTACGCTGAAGTAGATTGTTTCAGAAACCCCCATGTTCCCACTCGTGTCGTTTGCATAGACTGTTAGACTATGCAGCCCCTCAGCCAGTCCAGACAGAGTCATGTTTCCAGCGACGGTTACGTTCGCTGCGCCGTCTAGGCTGTAGCCAATCCAAGAGGCTGGCTCGTTTACAGTGAAAGTTAATGACACGTTGTTCACGGTGTATGTCTTGTTTTCCGGGGATATTACGGAGATGGTTGGCGGGGTGACATCGGGTGGAGTGCCCTTGATTGTCACCGTGTGTGGTATGTTTTGATAGGTGAAGTATATCCATCTGTGGTCTCCATCGTCGTAGAGCGTATAGTTCCAGTAAAGCGGGTTGGCGCCGTCGATTGTGACGTTGTAGGGTGCAACCATTAAGGCGTGGGGTATGCGGACTCGGCAGAACCCGTCTGAGTTTCCAGTTGCGTTGGAAGTGGACATCCTGATAGTATTGTTTGAGTTGAAGTACTCGAAGTTTCCAACCGCAGTGCTGGAAATGACGTTTACTTGAATTCCTAGGAAAGCGTTGAAGCTGTGAAACATACCTGTCAGAGGAAAGTTGTCCACAACTTCGTTTAAGACATAGGCATCATCGGCTATGCCGTCTTGGTTAGTATCTATTCCCCCATAGTCGCTCCAGTAATTCCCTTCTATGCCGTCATCCCAATGGTTTGTTAACGTGTTGGTGGTCGCTTGGAACGTGTTGTCGATGATGTTGTTGTAATAGATGAAGTTGTTGTTGGATGAGTCGAGCCAAATGCCGAATATCGTGTTTTCACTGACATTGTTACCCGTGACGGTGCAGTCGCTTGACTCTAGGAGCCCTATTCCGTCATAGTGGTTTTCATACACATTGTTCTGCGAGATTAATCCCTTCGTGGAGGCATTAGCGTTAATCCCGTAATCGTCGTTTCTGTAAACATAGTTGTTGGTGACCGTGAAATGCTGCGAATTCGTGACGAAGATGCCCCTGTCAGTGTTGTTTGCCGCGACGTTTTGACCAATCATGCAGTAATCGGAGTAGCGAACGTAGATGGCGTCGCCGTTGTCGATTACATAGTTTTTCTCGATTACAGAATTGTCTGAGTTGTAGACGTGGATGCCAGTGCTGCCGTTTCGCACTGTAAACTCTCTGAAAACAACGCTGTTTGCAGTGACCCAAACGACTGTGCCAGTGTTGTTTCCGTCGATGATTGTCGTGCTTCTGTTCTCTCCTGTGAGCGTAAGAGACTTTTTGACTGTTATGTGCTCGTAGTAGGTTCCTTCCTCCACGAAGATTGTATGCCCGTTCAAAGTTTCAAATGCGTCTATTGCTGCTTGAATCGTTGCGTAGCTCAACCCAGTGTCTATGTTATGAACCGGATAACCCTCGGCAAACATTCCCATCAAGGGATAGTTGTCTTGATATTCGCCAAGATAGTAGGGTTCGTCGCCTATGCCATCGCTGCCCGTTTCGTTCTGGTAGGCTCCGTGAAAGAGGTCTGTGCCGTCGTAGTCGTTCCAGTAATTGCCTCCCGAGGGATAGCCGTTGTCCCAATTGTTGAACCCATCGTTGCAGGTAGCTTGGTGCGTGTTATTAATGATGTTATTGTGATAGACCGTGCTCTTATCTACGTTAACTAACTCTATACCATAATTGTTGTTGATAACGTTGTTCTCCGTAACAATGTTTCCCTGTGTGTATGGCAAGCAATAGCATGTCGCATAGACCTTAATGCCCGACCCGGTGTTGTTAACTACCATATTCCTGGTTAAGGTGTTGTCGTTAGACATGACCAAAATGCCGACGCCGTTGTTGACTACTATGCAATCCGTAACAGTACAACGATTTGCGTATTTCCCCAAGAGAATGCCTTCAGTTCCGTTCTGAACCGTGAAACACGATATCTTTGCGCGAATTGCTCGGTTGTCTGGCACATTTAAGACCGTCTGAGTCCCATTGCCATTTATAAAAGTGTGCTGAGGGTTCTCTCCCAAAAGGCTAATGGTTTTGTTAACAACGACGTGTTCATTGTACGTTCCTGAAGAAACAAAAATCGTGGCTTCGTCGCTTGCGTTGTTTACGGCTCCTTGGAGCGAAGGGTACTTTACGTATGCTGGGTACCCAGCGTCTATCCATGCACTTATTCCTTCGAGCAGGTTATACACATGCGAAAAGCCATGGTCTTCCAAGAGTTGACTCGCCGTAGTGCTTCTTGCACCCGACTCGCAATAGACCAGAATCTCGTCGTTTACGTTCAATTCGCCTAATCTTAATTCCAGTTCTTGGAGTGGAATCAGTTTTGCGTTCCTAATGTGCCCCGAATCGTATTCACTTTGATTCCTCACGTCTAAAACCACTAACACAGGATTAGACTCCACCATAGTTCTCGCCTCCAAAACACTAACGTCCACGTAACCAAAAACCAGAGTTATAGAAAACAGAGACGAAGACAACAACACCGTAATAGCGACAAAAAGACAGAATCGGTTCGAGACACGTTTCGTCAAGCTAGGGCAACACCTTCGCTGCTTTTCACGGAGTATGTTACGACTTGAAACGGTGATATAAGCCTATTGCGAACAAGAAACCCGTCGATGTTGAAGACCTCAACGCTGGGTTTAGTCATCATCAATCAGACTTTTTGCCACATCATTGCTCCATCAAATATCTAGCAGAGATGTGGTTTAAAACAGTTATTGCCCCATTCTTGGGTAAATGAGAAAACGACAGTGCCGTTGAATTTCCAGAAGATTTTAAATATAATTATCTGAGTTCTACTTTAAACTAGATAAAGCGTTTTCCACCTTATTTTCACAAAAGACCTATGAAAACAACGTATCCATTTTTCTACGATTCTACCTCGTAGTCACGGTTTGTAGTATGAAAATGTCAGCCATTATATATACGGTAAATCTTCAAGACAAATAATAGAAAACCACGTTTCCAAGATGAACGGAAAAAATCACCACAGATGGACGAAAACATGCCATAATGGAAATGGAAACTGTTATATCACGAACCAATCTGATAATGATTTGAGCGAAATTTGATTCCGATTCCGACTTTCACAGAAATCCTTCTTCCCCTTCTATTCATAGCGTTCATCTTCCTCTTTTTCCTTCCCGCGATCCTCGAACTAAAACGGCCCAAAGATGCGGAACCGAGGAGAATAGCGAACGTCGGGCTAAACAGTCTTGGAGTGGAAAACGCAAAGCTGGGTCTCAGTTCTTTGCCCGATTTAGAGGAAGTTGAGAGCGAAAGTTTCAAAGGCATTGTTGTGCCAAACCGCAACCCGATTTTTGCCCTAGTTAACATCGAAGCCTTTTAACCGGTCAGTATTGCCTTAGCGTTTTTCCATTGGTCTCTTATTATTTCAACGTTGCCTTGCACGTTTGCGTGGAGGGAATAGAACATATAACACATATACGAGCATCTTTCACATTTTCGATATTCATTTCTCAGAGTTTCAAACCTATCACTGTGCCATACTTTGGGCAAGTCAAAAACGGTGGCAACGGGTTTCTGGAGATGGCATCCAGCTACCCTTCCCAGGGGGTCGATCATGAAGAAGGATTGCAGAGCTTTGCATTCCCAGGTTCTTCGTCCGTTTAGGTATAGTCCTTTCAAGGCGTTGAGCGTTTTTTTGGTGATAAGAATATTCTGACTCTTGTCTTTCTCTTCGACAAGAGCGTCACAGACTTTTGCAAAAGCTTCCTTATCAGTGATTTCAAGTTCTCTGTCTTTCTCGCCGATCTTAAACAGGGGTTGTGTAAGGGTGTCATGTTGGTATAAGCAGTAGAGGACTGGGACTCCCTTTTGAGTAAAATGCTCGGTGAAATCTACAATTTCATACATGTTGAGTTGCGAGATCGTGGGAGAAACCCCCACCGTAATTCCATGGGTGTGCAGAGTTTCGACGGCGTTTATCGCGTTTTTCCAAGCTCCATGAACACCTTTTAGGTAGTCGTATTTTTTCTCATCCAGCGTGTCCAAGGATATGGCGACGAAATCGGCGTTGCGTAACGCCTCAATTTTTTTAAGGGCTTGGCTTCCGTTATCATATATCGTCGTGACAAAGTAACGAGAGGCATAATCGATTATTTCCCCGATGTCTTCACGTAATAGAGGGTTTCCCCCTGAAAGGACGATTTCCATCACTCCCAGTTTACGGAGAACATCTAGCCCTGCTTTCACTTTTTCGGTGGGGAGCTCTTCCATAGGTTTTTGTTCTCGCCACACGTCACAGCTTCTGCAGCGATAGTTACAGCGGTTCGTGAGCATCCACTGCACGTGGTGTGGTCTGTTAAAGGCGAAGGAACGTTTGAACAAGCTGAGAACCTTGTAAGGCGACAGCCTCATTCGACGTGCTCCGTTGAGGGGTTTTTATTCTTAAGCTAGTTTGGTGGGTTATTTAAGCATAAATGTTATAAGGGTTTTTGCTAACTCAGAGGAACTTAGCGATTGCCAAACATCACGAGTGTTGAGTTGAGCATTCTGATGAAAGTAGACGTCGTTATCTTAACAAAGAACAGCGAGGAAACTCTGAGGAAATGCTTAGACTCCATCTACAACAATGTTCCAGTTAACCGCCTCATCGTGGTGGACGGCCATTCAACTGACAAAACGTTGGAAATAGTCAGGAAATTTGACAAAAAATACCACAACGTTGTTATCCTTAGCGAGAAAGGAACCAGAGGAATGGCTAGACAGAAAGCCCTAGCGCTGGTCGAGACTGATTGGTTCATGTTCGTCGACAGCGACGTCATTCTATGCAACGACTGGTTCAAGAAGGCTAAGAGGCTCATAAAACCCGATGTGGGCGCAATCTGGGGCGTCGAAGTCTGGTCGGTGCTGAAGAACGTAACTGTCCTGAAGTTGTTTGAGAGGATTACGATGAAGATTTTTGGAAAAAGGGGTGGAACGCACGACTTGTTAGTGCGACATGAGGCGGTTGAAGGCATTCGGATTCCTCCTAACCTGCACGTGTATGAAGACGCTTACATCAAGTCGTGGATTTGCAGGAAAGGCTACAAAGTGCTCTCAACCTACGAACCCTACTGCATTCACTACAGACCAACGATAGTTTGGACGTTGAAGAAAAGCGTGTCGTTGGTTGCTAATGAGCTTAAATTCGGTATTCGTTACCCGCAGTTGATGTTGTCGTATGCTTTCTACACTGTTATCGTGTTGTACCAAAATTTGCTGCTTAACATTAAATCTAAGGGTTAGAGCTTGTTTTATTAGAAATAGTTGTGTTAAATCTCGGGTATAGAATGGAAATGACTGTTTCAGTCGTCGTCAGAAGTGCCGGTCGCGAAAAGCTGTTCGATGGTGTGTTAGACAGCTTGCTGCGTCAAACCGTCTCTCCGTCTGAAATACTGATTGTCATGGATTCAGAGAGTGAAAAAGAAATAAAGTACGTAAGTAGACGCTTGAAGAGCTATCCTTCTTCTAGACTCAAAACCTTCAAACATGAAGAGTTCTCGCATCCATACTCTGTAAACCTTGGAGTGGTTTCAGCCGAAGAAGACTTGGTGTGCATCACCAATGGGCATTCGTTGCCAATTTCCTTGCGTTGGCTGGAGAAGGGGCTTAGGCATTTTGAAGACAAAAAAGTTGCAGGCGTGAGCGGCTTTTTCTTGCCCTCAAACGAAGGGTTCAGGAAGAGCCTCTTCTACTTGGTTGAAGAAAAAATACAGAGAATAAACTGGGTCTCCACCATCAACTGCATCATTCGAAAGTCAAGATGGAAAGAATACCCCTTTGACGAAAGCCTGTTGAACATAATCCCAGAAACGAGGAGATATGGTGGAGAGGATTATGATTGGACGCTTGAAATGCTCTCAAGGGGGTACAGAATCGTCTTGGACCCAGAATTCAGCGTCGTTCACACTCACGAAGAAAACATTCTGTTAGAAATCTTCAGGAACGTGAAGAACTATTTCATCTATAGGAGGCTGCAAGAGAAGATTAAGAGGTTAAGAAGACCTAGGCAAGCCTTCAGAAAAGAGGCATCTCGTTAGCGAGACGGGTCTATTTCCTGAGTGCCCGCCAAAGGTGGTCGGATACTGGTCTAACTAACGTCTCGGCTTTCCCGTCTTTGTGCGTTATGAGCCGTTTTTTGGGAGAACACAAAAGCTCGCCGATGACCGCCGCGTCTATGTTGTTCTTTGCTAAAACTTCCACAACTCTGTCGGCAGAGCCTTTCTCCACAGCTATTAACAAGCTTCCTGAGGCTATGAGTTGCAGCGGGTCGATTCGGAAGAACTTACATATCTTAGATGTTTCTTCAGCGATCGGTATTCGTTCCTCAAAAACCTTGAATCCGACTCTTGAAGCGTCAGCCATTTCGTGTATTCCGCCAGCAACTCCGCCTTCTGTCGGGTCATGCATAGCCGTCACGTAGCCTGTTTGGAAGGCTAGGAGGGCTTCTTTCACTACGCTAATGTGGTTGAAGAAGCCTTCAGCCCCTTTCAAGGCTAGTTTTCCCATTTTTCTGGCTAGGACAGCGTGTCTGTCTGCTGCCAGAATCGCCGTGCCTTCCATTCCCACCGATTTCGTGAATATCAGCGTGTTGCCAGCCTTGGCTCCTCTCGCGGTCACGTAGCGTCCTTTCTCCGCTACGCCCATGCAGCAGCCGACAACGATAGGAAAAGGGAGGTTCGGAGTGGTTTCTGAATGGCCACCCGTCACAGCCATGCCCAATTTTCTAGCACCCAAGTCTATCTGTTTGCAGATGGTTTCTGCGGTCTCTTCTGTCGCCCTTTCGGGAAGTAGGAGGCATGAGGAGAAGAAGGCGGGTTGCACACCGAAAGTGGCTACGTCATTCGCGTTTACGTTAACCGCGAGCCATCCTATCCTTTCCAATGCGCCAGTAATCGGGTCCATTGAAGTCACGAGCGACTTGTTTCCAACTTCAATCACGGCGCCGTCTAGACCAAAAGATGGTCCAACGATGACTTCTTTGCGTCTTGCACCAAGGTAGTTGAAGATAATTTCTTGGAGGACTTTGGGTGGAACTTTCCCAGCGGGGAGCTTCATTTGTGTTCGCCTTTTTTTCTGGTGAGAATCATTAAGCCTTTTGGGTTTTTAAGGCATGCCTATTCGTGGGCTGACTAACTTATCTCTCTTATCGTGGGAACGGAGCGCCATAAGGTTCTCACAACGGGGATTGCGATGATCAGACCCACCATCATTTGAGCAATGTTGAAGGGCACTTCGAATATGGCGGCGTACCCGAGAAAGAACTGCTGATAGAGAAAGTACCCAGTAACCATCACTGCTCCTCCGGTTAGGGTTGAGAGCACCATCCACCCGAACCTGGGTTCGAAAGCAAACGCAACGACTTCAGTTAAGAGGACAACGAGCGCAGCGGGGATTATCCAAAATTGTGCTGGAACAAAGACCGTGTACGTGGTCATGCCTAGAAAAGGAAGCCCTAGACTGAGGTCAATAGACCCACTGTAATACAAGGCGCCCACAAAACCTAACACGACTCCCGATACTCCGCCCATTCCCAGCGTGAAGAAGATCCATGGGAGTCTGGAGCCCGACTGAGGCGTTTTCTTGTTCAGAAAGCCAACGATGAACCCTTCGAGCGCTTTTATCACTAACGTAGCGGGCGCGTAGACGTAGTAGCCCAAGAGTATGTCTGCGAGCATCGAACCCACTCCTCCTGCGAAGGCACCTACGAACGGTCCGAAGAGTAAGGCTGTTACGTAGACCATGGTTTCGCCGATGTTAAAGTAGCCTCTTGTCTGTGGGACGTATGTGGAGAGCACCATTGTTGCTATGCAGACGAGCGCCGTAAACACTGCCGTAATCAGTAATCTGATGGTTGTCAGCGCTGCTTTTTTTTCAGTCACCCTCTAACCCTTCTCCAAACCCTTAGAGACGTTTACACTAATTTCGATAGGTGTTTAAGAATAAAAGAGTTGTCAAAACTATTGTTGCCTATTCTTCTCTTTTTTCTGGTTCATGAACAAGTGCAAGCGTCAGTGCGAAGGATGGGACGACACAAGCTATCGCTAGGAAGAAGGGCATCTGAGGGGAAACGTGTTCGTACATGAACCCTCCCAGCAGACTGCCGAATGCCATTATTATGAAGTTCATGAAGTTCATGAAACCGTTAACCTTTCCCCGATGCTCTCTCGGTGTCAAATCGGCTTGTAGGGCGCTGAAGGCGGCGTTCATCATAACCTGTCCCACTCCAACCAATACCAGAGAGACGAAGAGCCTTGCAAGGTCTCCGTTAACAAAAAACCACATCGAAGCCCCAAAAAGTACGTACGCCGTCAGCAGGGGAATTTTTCTGTTCAATTTATCCACTAGCTTCCCTATAGGCATAGACAGCGCAATCATCGTGACGAATAGGGCTGTCAGTATAAGGGGCCAAAGAGCCTCGTCTATGAGAAGTTCTTCCACCGCATACACGACGAAGTAGAGTTGCACTGCGGCGAACCCGAATGTCGTGACGACGAGGGAGAGAAACAGGAAGAACATCGACTTGGGAAGGTGTTTCCAGACGCCGAAGCTTTCTTTCAAAGCTGTGGGGTAGCTCTGCAGAAGTTCGTTTAATTTGGGTTTTTCAGTGTTCACCACGGTCTCTTTTAACCGAAACAGTCTCAGAACCGCAGCGGTCAGGAAAAGAGCCACTACGATTCCGTAGCCTATTCTCATACCCTGAACCAGGCCGAAGTTGTTGTACAACACGCCGGCGACGAGTGGTCCGGGTGTGGTGGAAGCACTCGTTATCAGTGTGATTATGCCGAACCCCATTCCCCTTCTCTCAGAGGGCACCGAGTCGGCGATCATAGCCATCAGCGCAGGCTGGTAGGTTGAGTTAAACAGGTTCATCAGCACTGCGCCGATTAGGATGAAGTGCCATGAAGGGGCTAGGGCATAGAAGATGAATGATAGCGCCACTCCGAAGGTCATGGTGGAAATCAGCCATTTTCTGCCAAACTTGTCTGCCAGATAGCCTCCTGGAAACTGCATGGAGGCTAAGGCTAAGAATGAAAAAAGACCTATCATTCCGAGGATGGTTTCGGTTGCGCCCAACTTGAGAACGTAGAGGGCATAATAAGTTCCCGGAAGCTCCCCGGCAAAATCTATCAGAATCCAGCTTATTACGAGGATGGCATAGTTGCCCCTGATGAACGAGAATTCTTGTTTCAGCCTGTTGATGAGTGGCGTTTTGTTCTCTCTCCAGTTCTCAATATTCTTTGGGCATTGGAGTTATTCATTCTGGGTAAAAGTGTTCAGAAAACTGGTCACAGTCATGTCTTCAGTTTTTAGCCTCATGGTAATTTGTCGACTTTTTGGGGTGTCTTTGCGAGGCTTACTCCGCGCTCTGCTTCAAAGCTTTCAGTGTATTGCACTTCGCCGTAAACGTGGCAGTCTGACTCCAGCCTTATTCGTTCTCCATACAGGTTCGAGGCTCTGGCTCCTCTCTCTAAGACTATGGTCTTGGCGTGGACGTCTTCTACGCGTGCTTTTTCGCTGACGGTTACCTCTTCAGCTCTTATGAGTCCCTTGACTTCGCCCCTTCTGCCTATTTCTACTGTGGTTGCATAGACTCCTTCTGTGGTTTCAATCGAGCCTCCGACTGAGACCTCTTCCTCTGCGCTTGCTTTTCGTGCATGCAGTTTGCCCCCAACGTCGATTGTTTGAGCTGTCAATTCTCCATCTACCTCAACTTTTCCTCCCACGTCGAGTTTTCCCGAGAGCCTAAAATCGCCGTCGACTTTCACTGTTCCTCCCACGTCTAGGTCGGTTCCTTCGGCTGAGCCTGAAATCTCGATGAATCCGCCTACGTCGATGTCGCCAAACTTCAGGTCTCCTTCGACTTTGCAGGAGCCGCCTACGTCTATGTCGCCGCCGCTGCTTTTCCCTGCGAGCCGTACCATTCCGCCGACGTTTATCTTCTCGAATTCCAGCGAGTCGTTCGATACGAAGCTTCCGCCCACGTCGACTCTGCCTATTCTGCCGCCGTAGACCTGTACTGCTCCTCCTACGTCGATGTCTTCCACGTCGACTTTTGATTCAACTTTCACTGAGCCGCCGACGTCGATGGCTTCAGCTTTTACTTCGCCCTTGGCTTTGAAGGTGCCGCCTACGTCAATTGTCTTGACGACCGTGTTGCCTTCTACTTGAAGGCTGCCTCCAACGTCGACTTCTTCAACTTCGAAGTTCTTTTCCACGGTCAAGCTTTTGTCTACGTCCACTCTGTTTGCTGTCATGTTTCCCGTAACGGTTAGGCGTCCGTCTTCTACCTTGACTCGGTTTTTGACTTCGAGGTCTCCTTTTATGAGGACGTCGTTTTCTCCGTCCAAGTTTTCGGCTGTCAGGCTGCATTCGAAGACGCAGTCACCTTCAACGTACACTGTGCCTGTAACAGTGACTTTTGGAGGGGTTCCCGAGCCTTTTATGATTGCGTGTTCTCCGACCTCTAAGTTGCCCTCTACAACGTTTAACGTCACGTTTCCTCTTGATGGTACAACATTTTCTGGCATGGTGCTTTCATCCTCGAGTCTTTTTTCCTCTTACTTAATTCTCCTTAGGTATGTCTGCCAATAGGCAAACGCTTCTGCTTTCACATCCACATTCCTGTAATCGTTATTCTCTTTTTCTGCTTTCTTCACGATGCTTATCATTTCATTTCACCTCGATACGGTGAATGGGCTGTGGAGGGTATAAAAGGCGACGCACATGAGGAAAACACGTCCAGTAGTCACAAGATGTTACTGGATTTTCTCATCAAGAGCTGCGAAAAGCTTTCGCATCTGCTTGAAGGTTTCTAAATATTCTAGCCCGCGTTTTGTAATCTTGTAAACTTTGGAGTCGTCGATGTTCTCTTCTTTGACGAAGCCTCTGGAAGCGAGAAAAGCCAAAGATTTCTTTGCTCTGTCGACTGGCAGGTTTGCGGCGTAGGAGGCTCTGGTTACCTTGCAAGTGCCCCTTCTGGCGACGATGTCCAGCAAATCCGCGTATATCTCATAGCGTGTCCTTCGGTCTTCCAAAAACTCCACTTTCCATCAAACTTTTTACTCCCAACCATTGAACCGCAGCAAACCCGATGAAGAATCGCAGCCACACAGTTAAAATCCTTGTGAGAACGGTGGCGGCTGCGCTGACGTCTAAGGGTATGCCGAAGAGACCGAAGAACGTTGTCATCAAGATGTCAGGTAGCCCCACCTCTGCAGGGACCCCTATGGGAATCGCTTTTATCAAGACCACCAGAGTATAGACTATCGTAACTTTCAAAAAGAGAATCGTTATGTTCGGCTCCAAATAGCCTATTGAAACAAAAACCAGAAAGACGATCAAGATGCTGGACAACCAGCCCAAGACGAAGAAGAACACTGGCAGAAGAAGCGTGGACGGCCGCGAACCAAAAGTCCTCAACGACCCATAAAAAGCTCTCAACGCATCTATTACTCTTGTTTGGAAACGTTCCAGCTTAAAGCGTCCCCTAGAGACGCGCTCTGCCAAACGCATCACAGCGTAAACCAACCGTTCCGTCCAGCTTTCTTTCACACAAACAGTCACCAGCAACCCGAAGAAAACTGCACTCACCACCGTCACGATTATGAGGATTTGAAGCATCCAACCCGACACAGAATAATTGAAGGCAAGCAACGCAAGAAAGCCTATGAAAAGAGTAGCAGTGGTCGCGATAATCGACAGCATTCGTTGACTGACGAGGGACGCGACGACTTTTCCAGGGTTCACGTCAGGTTCTTTAGACATAAGATAAGCTCTGGCTATCTCTCCACTCACGGCTTCTGCAGGGATTAAGAGGTCAACGAAGACGCCAATCCACATATACATGAAAGTCCTCTTGAAAGGAACCTTGACTGCCAAGGGAAGCAGGAGATACTGCCAAGTCAGCGTGAAGAATAGGTTTTCTAGGATGAGTGTCAACACGGCTAAGGAGTAGATTAACATGTTTGCGCGTTGAATTACTCCTATCATTTGCGGAATGTTGACGAAGAGAGCTAGGTAGAGGATGAAGACTAGGATGCCGACTAGGAGAAGGGGAATAGTTCGCAGCAAGATTCGACGTCTTTCACTCATTCACGAGGCATCCAGCATATAGAATAGAGGGCAAGCCAAACATTTCACTGCTTAATCCATACTAATCATACGCTTTAAAAATCTGCCCTATTCCTTCCGAGCTTTCTGTCTAAACAAGCTTTTATGAAGCCATAATATTCTGGCTCTGGCTTGGTGGGGCGACTCTTGAATTCTCCGTGGAATTGGGACGCAAAGAAGAAGAATCTTCCTGGAAGTTCCAGGATTTCCATTCTTTTGCCGTCAGCGCTTCTTCCTGAGAAGATTAGGCCATGCTTCTCCAGAGTGGGTCTGTGTTCGGGGTTGACTTCGTACCTGTGGCGGTGGCGTTCATAGATTTCTTCAGCCTTGTATAGCGAGTAGGCTATGGTTTCTTTGTGCACGATTATTTTGTGGGCGCCGAGTCTCATCGTGGCTCCTTTCACTTCAACTCCGTGCTGTTCTGGCATTAGGTCTATCACTGGGAAGGGCGTGGACGGGTTGATTTCGGTGCTGTTTGCGCCTTCGAGTCCGCATACGTGTCTGGCATACTCGACCACTGCCAGTTGGAAGCCGTAGCATATGCCCAAGAACGGTATGCTGTTTTCGCGTGCAAGCTGGATGGCGACGATTTTGCCTTCAGTGCCTCGCGGACCGAAGCCGTAGGGGACGAATATTCCATCATAGTTTTTGAGCGTCGTAAGCTCTTCGGGGTGTTTTTCGAGTTTTTCAGCCTCCATGTAGTCTACGCATACCCTTGTTTTGCACTCTGCACCTGCATGTCTGAACGCTTCATTCATGCTTACGTAGCTGTCTGTCAAGCCCGCATATTTGCCGACTAACACGACTTTGATTTCGTGGCGTGGGTTCAAGACTGCGTTGACATAATTTTTCCAGTCATTCCATTGAGGTTGCTGTGTGGAGATGCAGAAGCGGTTCTGTATGAAATCCCCCATTCCCTGCTCATCCAATATCAGCGGGACTTCATAGATTGATTGGACGTTGTAGGAGCAAAAGACGGCGTTTTCGGGTATGGTTCCGAAGAGAGCGATTTTCCGTCTTGCCTCGTCGTCAATCATCTTTGTCGACCGTGCCACGATCGTGTCTGGCTGTATGCCTATGCGTCGGAGTTCGTTCACGCTGTGTTGGAGGGGTTTGGTTTTCATCTCGTTTGTTACGTCGAGTATTGGAACCAAGGCTACGTGGATGTACAGGGTGTTTTCGTACCCTTCTTCTAGGCGCATCTGCCTGATGGCTTCGAGGAATGGTAAGCCTTCTATGTCGCCCACGGTGCCCCCGCATTCTGTCAACACCACATCTGCCCCAGATTTTTTGGCTACGTTGCGGATTCGCCGCTTGATTTCGTCCGTGACGTGGGGCACTATCTGGACGCAGCGGCCGAGGTAGTCGCCTTTTCGCTCCTTCTCGATGACAGCCTTGTAAACCATGCCCGTTGTGACGTTGTTGTCCATGGTTAGGTTTAGGTCTAAGAACCTTTCGTACCAGCCTAAGTCGAGGTCGGTTTCTCCCCCGTCGTCGGTGACGTAGACTTCGCCGTGCATGTAGGGATTCATCGTGCCAGCGTCAACGTTCACGTAAGGGTCAACCTTGATGGCTGAGACTCTGACACCCCTCGTTTGCAGCATCTTGCCGACCGAGGAAGTGATGATGCCCTTACCTACTGAGGAAAGCACGCCGCCCGTGATGAAAACATACTTTACCAACTTGTGCGGCCTCGCAATAACAAGAGCATACACAAAACTCAGCATTTAAACTCTTTGTGGCATGGAAAGCAAGCGTTAGCCTTTTCGCCAACATCAGTGACTAGGCACCACAGAATTTACAAGAAGAAAAATTTAGACGGAAAACTCAAAAAGAAGCCCAATTCTCAAACAACACAGTTTCAAACTCATAGCAATCCAATGCGCAGAAAGAGAAAAATGCCCCTAACAATGCTTAAAAATAACCATTCATATTCGCCGCCGCCTAATAGGACGGTCTAGACTAGACGCAGAGAACACAAAACACCCGAGCTCGCAGCCTACTGCATACCCAACTTATCCCGATACGCCTCCAAATCCAGAAACCCATGCCCACTAATATTCATCAAAACAACCTTCTCCTCACCCCTCTTCTCAAACCTCAACGCCTCATCCACACCCGCACGCACGGCATAAGCCGACTCAGGCGCAATCAGCCAACCCTCACTCTGAAAGAACAACCGCGCCGCTTCAAAGATAGCCCTCTCATCCGTTGGATACGCCACCGCTTTGACCAAGCCACTATGTCTAAGCGCACTCACCAGTGGCGCAGCCGCGTGATACCGCAACCCGTCCGCCCGAATAGGCACCATCTCTGCCCGATGTCCCAACGAGTACATCTTCAACAAGGGCGTGTGTCCCACCACGTCCCCGAAATCATACATGTACTGCCCCTTAACAAGGTTGGGCGCCGCCTCACTCTGAGCGGCTAGAAACTCGCATTGGCGCTTTCCTTGCAACACCTCTCCAGCAAAAGGCAAAGCCACACCACCAAAATTCGAACCCCCACCCAAGCACCCGACCACCAAACTAGGCTCATCATCGACCAGCTTAAACTGCTCGATAGCCTCTAAACCAATCACAGACTGATGAATAAGAACATGATTAAGCACCGAACCAAGAGAATAAACACAGCCCTCATGCTCGCTCGCATACTCCAAGCCCTCCGAGACCGCAATCCCCAAAGAACCCTGATGGTTAGCATCCTTAGCCACCAACTCTCGCCCAATCTTCGTCTCCCGACTCGGCGAAGCGTGCACCGTCGCGTCTAAAAGCTTCATGAACGTTCGCCTGTCACTCTTCCAACCAAAAACCGCCCGTACCCAGAAAACCACACATCTCAGCCCCATCAACCGAGCCGCATGACTCAACGCACTTCCCCACTGACCAGCCCCCGTTTCAGTAACGAGCGTGGTCTTTCCCTCTTTAGCTGCGAAGTATGCTTGGGCTAACGCGGTGTTCACCTTATGCGAACCCGTCGGCGACAAATCCTCCCGCTTATAATACAGCCTCACCTTCTTTAGGCCTAACTGCTTCTCCAGCCTCATCGCCCGGTACAGAGGTCTAGGTCTGCCCGCTTGCACGTAAAGCTCTCTGATTTCCTCGGGAATTGGAATCCAACGCTCTCCCAACATCTCTTGCCGCAAGCACTCCCCAACCATCGTCCTGCCCAGGAACTCCATGCGAGAAGGGCCTTCCTCGGGCTCCTTAGGCGGGGGCAGAGGCTCGGGCAAATCTGCAGCTACGTTATACCACTTTCGAGGCAACTTGTCCACAGGAAGAGAAATCTGAGTCAACTCCATACTAAACCGCCAACCTTAAAGAGAGCTATACTGTGCACAGTATCGTAAAATAAAGGTTTCCACACCTACTGCGCAGCTTCTATTTCTGTCGAAGCTCGAGTATTAATTTCCAACTGATCCCCAAACCCTCTCCGCACATAAACATCTTTCAACCTCACCCGAGTGTCCACAGCCAACCCCTCAACTTCCTCCGCATGTTTTCTCCAAGCAGAAACCCAAACCCGCCCACTATCGTCCTCCAACTCAAAAGAAGCCACAGAGACCCTTTCTCCTCCTCTGACAGTAACTATCCTAACCATGGGCTTCGACGCCACCCTCCCCTCAACACACGCCACCCTCATACCTACCCTCAAATCCTTAACGCTCACCACTCCCTCAAGACAATTAGAGAATTCTATGTTTGCAGAATCATTCACATGTAACTCCAAAGCTCCACTACGACTCTTCTTAACCTTCGCATTCATCAACAAGACCACTGCTCCCTCTCCACCTTTGGCTGCTTCTTCTGCTTTCTCGTCCCAAAACACTGCGGAGATACACCCAGTATCGTCCTCAATCACCATTCGTGAAACCTTGCCTTGTGTTCCATCACTCCGCTGAAAGGTAGACATTGGATACATGGTGTCAATAACGCCTTTTACGTTCACCTTTCTACGACCTTCACTGATATTGGCGATTTTTTCGCAAAAATCCCTGATTGGGGGGAAATCGCTTTCGTTAACGTCTGGAGGAGCAATCTGAACATCGCCTCTTTCTCCGACATGCAACTCCAACTCGCCATGCTTGGATCGTCGAACATACCCATGCAAAACTTTCACTATCTGCCCCAGATGAATTCGCCTAGCCATCTCCGCCTTATCGTTCCACAGAACAACCCCTATGGTGCCTGTTTTGTCCGCAACTAGCAACCGAGCCACTTGACCGCTTCCGTTCGGCATGAAAAACATTTTTGGCATGTTAACGAGCAACACGCGACCTGAAATAGTCACGTCGTTCAACCCAGAAACGAGCTGCCGAATGTAGATTTGGGGGAGCCTTTCTTCGAGTTTTAAATCCAATCCCTGTTCTGCGGCAACAAGACGTGCAGCCGCTTCATCCGTCAAGAATCCTCCACTGGCTGCTTTCTTCTGGTTTATGGCTCGCACTATCTCTTCGCGAGATAAGCCAGAACGATGTGAAAGGATGAGTTGCACTATTTCTTCTATACCCATTCTTCTTCACGGCAACTCTGAGATGAACAGCTATGGTTCGCTATAAATTTATTTTGTCCATTCATTTCATAATGATGCAGAGGGAGTTACGGGGTTCAGGTTATTCGGGTTTTTCTTCTCGACCCCGAAGCAGTAGAAGGAAGATTATCACCAGAGCTATGAATGATGTGACCATCAGAATGTATATCAGCGTTTGGAAGAACTCTGCTATGTCCATGAGTTTTCACCTTCCCATAGTAAATATATTAGGTTATTTAAGCTATCGCCTTTTTCCACTCTCTCATTAACACGTCGTAGAGTTCATCCTCTTCTTCGTACAAATCGTAGCTTTCCAGTGTTTCAGCAAGCCTTTGCGCTATCAAATGGTAGCACAAGTGTATTTGTCCGTCCATTACTCTGAAGTAGAAATCGTCGCAAGTGCAGAAATCAGCTGCGGGCATTATGAGATAGTCTCGTTCTTTTCCTACGACTATCCAGACGACGCGGTTGCTGGGTTTGAAGACATACTTTTTAGCACGTTTGCCTTCAACTGCCTCCCAAGCTTTTGTGAAGCGTTGACCAAAAGCAGCGGCGAGCTTCTGTAAGTCGACGTCTTTGACTCTTTTCTCTGTAGTCGCTTCTTTGCATATCTGCTTGAGCATTTCGAGTTCTGAAGCTTTTGGCAAGTGATTTTCGCCGCAGACAAGTATTGATTTGGACGGACATAAAAGGATGGTGCTGGAAGAAAAGGGTAGGAAATTAAGGTGGCTTACTCTATTTTTATGAGTTCTCCCTTGGGTTTGCGTTTTTTCGTCTTCTGCAGCGTCACTTCCAGTACTCCATTCTTGTACGTCGACTTCGCCTCTTTGGGTTCTACTTCGTCTGGTAGCTTAACTTCTTTGAAATATTTCCGTTCTGACGTTTCGACGGAGATTGTCAGGATGTCGTTTAAAGCGTGGAGTTTGATGTCTTTTTTGTCTACGCCGGGCAGTTCAGCGACCACCTTTATTTCGTGGTCCGTGCTCATCACGTCAACGAGGGGTTCACGTTCTTCTTTTATCATGGGTCCACGTTTGCTGGGTTGGACGTTTCCAAATTCTCTTATTACAGGTTTTCCATCTGGGCCTATTTTCATGGAGTAGCCGTAGACGAAGGGACCCATTTCCCTAACGGTCCTCCCGTTTGGCAGTTTCCGCTCCCGTACGTAGTCTTTGGGTATACGAGAAGTGAATTCTTCCAGTTCTTTGCTCATCATTTCCTCGATGTCGCGGAGCATTTCATCTATGTCTTCGAAGAACCATCCTCTTGAGGAGGGTCGTCGCATTTTTCTTCTAAACCAACTTTCAAAATCTTCGTCTTCAGACATTTTTTCACCTCTCTCTTAAAGATTGGGGAACGGTTTTAATAAAAATTTCTTTTAGGTGATTTAGTTATGCTTTGAGCTGTTCCACTGTTCCAAGAAATGTTCCGTCGAGGAGGTATGCTTCTGCCTTATCGATGTTTACGGCTTCAGAGCGGAGGACTGGGCCAACATAGCTTTTGCTCTCTCTTCTTTTGTTGAGGGGTCGTCCTCCGAGGAAGTCGTTGAAGCATGGCATTATGAGTAGCTCCTTGACGTGGGATCTTGCGTGAGTGCTATTCTTGGTAGGTTTTCTTTTCAGGTAAGCGTTTGTCAGCCTTTCTGTACTGCACGGGGCTTTTATCCAGACTGGGGCTGTTATTTGAAAGCCCAGAGAATCTCGGAAGGATATTGTTGGGTGTACGTGTCCCATTACGAGGGTGGTGCATTTTAGGAGTTTTTTGGCTGGCCACGTGTGTCCGTGGAAGAGGCCTGTTGTGTTCAGGGTTATGCCTGTTGAGGGATGCAGTTTTATGTTTGGAGGAAGTAGTGGTTCGAGGTTTCCGTCGTGGTTTCCTCGGATGATTTGTAGGTCGCGAATCTTGGTTTCTAGGGTTTCGAAGAATTCGGGTATGTCTTGCCACTCGCCAGTTTCTGCCTTTGCTATCGTGTCTTTTACGTCGCCTAAGAATATTAGCGTGTCTGGTTTTGTCATGTCTGTTAGTTGTAGGAGTTTTCGGAGGATTTTTTTCGTTTGTGAGGGGACGTGGATGCCTTTCCGTGCAAGGTTCATCTCCCATCCTAGGTGTAGGTCTGCGATGATGAGGGTTTTGTGTTGTTTTTGCTTGTGGAGAAGGGCAGGGTAGTTTTTAACGGGAGTCAGCATGGGAGATTTATGCCTTTTTGAGGGTTTTAAGTATAGTTTGGTGGAGGCTGGCATTTCCTGTTGCGATGAAGGCTACAGTTTCTGTGGGGCTTAGGGGGTTCGTCAGGGGTGTGTTTTGAGGGGTGGTTATGGTGGCGCCTGCTTCTTGGATGATGAGGGTGGCTGCGGCTATGTCGGTCGTGCGGAGTTTGCCTCGAATGTCTATGAAGGCGTCTGTGGTGCCGTCGGCTACGTAGCAGAGTTCGAGAGCGTTGGCTCCGAGGTGGCGGATGTGTTTTGTCTCTGCTAGGAGTTTGTTGAGTTTTGCTGACAATTCGGCTATCTTGTAGGTGTTGAAATCTACTCCTATGACTGCTTCAGCGAGGCTGGTGGTTTGTGCGGGTGTGATTTTTTGGTAGTTGCGGTAGGCGCCGAGGTTTTTTTGGGCTAGGTAGGTTGCGTCGTGGAAGAGGTCGGCGACTGCTGCTGCTTGGAGGGCGTCTAGTCTGGGGGTTTTGCTGATGGCGATGCTGGTGCAGGCGAAGGGTATGCCTCTTAGGGTGTTGGTGGTTCCGTCTATGGGGTCTGTTGTGACGTAGTAGACGGGCTCTTTGCCGTATTGTTTGATGCCTGATTCTTCGCTGATGAGTGTGAAGTTTAGGTTGTGTTCGGTTAGTGTTTCTGCCAGTGCTTTCTCGGCTTGGAGGTCTATGTGTTTTTTGGGGTCGCCGCCTGCCCCTGTGCCGTAGGTTTTTTGGGCTGTGGGGGTTTTGATGAGGGGTGTGATTGCTGCTTTTACGTGTTGAGTGGTTTCGGTGAGGATTTCGAGCCAGTCCATGGTTTATGTTTGGGTTTTTGTGGCTTTTGAGGTTTTGTGTTCTAGGCGTCTAGTCTAGACCGTCCTAATAGGCTTCGAATGTTGTTGGCACGTTTTGGAACGGTGCGGGTTTAAATGTGTAGATTCGAGTATTAGTCGTTGGTGGGGTTCTGATGCCTGAGGCTGTTGAGCCTGTTGGGGGTTTGCGGTTTCTCGTGTTGGCTTTGGGTATTACTGTGGCTTTTTTCGTGGTCGAGTTGGTCGGGGGTGTTTTGACTAATAGCCTGGCTCTCTTGAGCGATGCTTGGCACATGTTGAACCATGTCGTTGCTTTGGTCTTTGCGCTCGTTGCTGCGTGGCTTGCCCTGCGTCCTGCTTCGGTGAGGAGGACGTATGGGTATTTTCGGGCTGAGATTCTGGCGGCTTTTTTGAACGGTATTTTTCTGTGGGTGGTGGCGGCTTACATTTTCTACGAGGCTTTTCGTCGGGTTCTGCAGCCCATGCCCGTAGAGAGCTTGGAAATGTTGGTCATCGCTTTTGGCGGGCTTGTGGCTAATGGGTTGTCTGCGTGGGCTTTGTCGAAGTCGAAGGAGGGCAGCATGAACATTAGGGGTGCCTTTCTCCACGTGGTTGCCGACATTCTTGGTTCGGTTGGGGCGATTTCTGCGGGGCTGATAATGCTTTTTACGGGGTGGTTTCAGGCGGACCCTCTGATTAGTATGATGATTGGTGTGCTGATTTTTTATAGTTCGGGGTCGCTTGTTCGGGATTCGGTCAACGTTCTTCTCGAGGGCGTTCCTTCTCATATTGACGTGAGTGCAGTGGAGCGCCGAATTCTGGAAGTGGAGGGAGTTGAGGGAGTGCATGACCTTCACGTGTGGTGTATCACGCCCCAGAAGATGTGCTTGATGAGTGGGCACGTGGTGGTGAAGAAGGGGACGGACAGGAAGAAGCTAATTACGACTTTGATTAATGTGTTGAAGGAAGAGTTCGGAATAGACCACACCACCATCCAACTTGAAGACGAAGGCTACCCGAAAGCAGTCGGAGAGCATTAGAAGGCAGGTTTTTCCGTTCAGTTTTGTTTAAACTAAACAACGTTGCTTCCTATTATCATGCCAATTCCTAATGCTGCCAACCAACTATTAGGGGAAAGCAAGCCTGAAGCTACTAGGACAACCGAGGTCAAGTTTACTATAATATACCTTTTACCCCGCTTCATCCTTTAATTCCCTAATACATTGAATGAACAAAGTCACTTAAAAGCGGTGAGTGTAGTCTGAGGATAACCTAAAGTGTTTTTACCATGATTGCAGATACCTCAAGTTGAAAAGAAGGGGCTGTCGGCTAGCTTGGTCTAGGCTCTTAGCCTCGGGCGCTAGGGACCCCGGTCCAAATCCGGGCAGCCCCACCATTCTAGAACCGAATAGGTACTGTTTCCTCAAACACTTCCCCCCTTTTTTACGATTCACCGTATTCATTTCTAACCAAGTCCTCAAGTCTAAAACTGAGAATTCAAACGTCAGCCGCGAATTCTAGTGCGGGCGTTAGGTTTAAACTATGCTTAAATTCTCGGCGATTTTTGCTTAGAGAGTAACTTGCGTAAATATCCTTTTCCCTTCAACAAACACCTATCTGGGTTGACGAAACGACAGAAAAACGGGAGTTCGAATGCCTCCCGGGCTACTAATGCTCTCTTCCACCGACTTTCTTAAGTTTACAGCTAGTAGAGAAGTGAGAATTGCTTCACATCGTTAATTTCTTAATTAGTTCTCCCAATTGCTCAATCGCCTTCTGATCTTCTAAAACATCACCAACTTCGTCAGCCTTCGCTAAAACTCCAAGATATGGGTGAAAGTCTGTTGTAACCAGTTTCATGCGCCAACAATGAATGATCTGAAAAGCTATTTCCTTTAGAGCTTCTAAGGCTTGCCTTCCACCGCCAGCGGAAACAACGACTAATCCAAAGGGCTTGCCTTTTAATGGAAAATCAAAGTTAGGGTCAGCTTCCAATCTATAATGGTATAGTGCTCCGATTCTTTCAATTAAAGTCATAAATTTTGAAGGTATGGGAGGTATCTCGGAACAGAAAATATTACAGCATCAGCTTTAACAATTTTATCGAATATGAAGTCTACATCATCTTCAATTACACATTTCATAGTATCTTTACAAAGTCCGCATGCGTTACACCAGTCTATT
>CAZJAQ010000003.1:0-45356 GCA_964544285.1 uncultured Candidatus Bathyarchaeia archaeon | reverse complement strand
AGAAAGGCAAAAAGCGGATGGAAGTAAGCCACAAAAACGCGAAGGGAATTAGAAACAGCAGTCCTCGCTTCAAGTATTTTTTTGCTTGTTTTTCTGAGTAAGTGCCCATGGGTTTTAGTTGCCGAATCATCAGCATGCCCTGAAGACAGGATTAATATTCGAGACGATATAACTTTGTTCACGAGTTTTTTGTGCGCGCTCCCATCTCACTCACTCTCACACTCCGTGTGCGTGTGCGTTGTATGGGTAGGTAGGTAGGTAGAGAGGGAGAAGGGCTGAGTGACAGAGTGCGTGATTGAGAGTTTGAGTGATAGAGATTGTGTCAGTGGGCGATGGGGTGAGTGATTGGCAGAGAAAGTGGTTGGTTGGTTGGTTGGTTGGGGTAAAGTTTTATCCAACCAACCACGGACGACGACGACGACCACGACGAATGACGACGGACGACGGTTAACGGCTTATGGATGACTAAAAACCGTTTACCAGATTCAGCATACATCTATGGACATTAATGGAATAGGATAGGTATAGTATAGACAGATATTATCGAAATCGAGTAAACAGTATACTTACCCCGAACCAAACTTGATCTTCAGAGAAGATGTCACAATCCAATATTGCTGGGATTTGAAAAGAAAAGACTTTGAGCGGCCAGTCCTGACCATCAAATGAAGAGTATCTTGATGTAGTGAGAGCGTTATCTACTGGATTTTGCAATCGCGCGCGCATCACTAACAAGGATTTGCTGGTTGCAGATGGGGAGCATAGGCTGAGGGCTGCGAAGGAGTTGGGTATGAAACGGGTGAGTGTTGTGAGGCTGCCCCTCGGCGAGGTGGACCGGCGGATGATTAGGCAAGTGATGAACAAGCTGAGGGGCGAGCATGACTTGTTCCTAGATGCTGAAGAGTATTACCGGATTGTTTCTGAGGATCAGAGGGGTTAGTGAGGTTCAGAGTGGTGAGGAAGCCTAAACCCGTTTCATGCCCTCCGCACTTGCTGCGCCAGCTGCGTGCTTATGAAGAACTGCTTTCTAAGTCAACCGGTTCACTGCCCTACAGGCATCAGATTCAGCTGAATGCGATAACGGAGTCACTGGCTGTGATGAGGGGTGACATCGAGGTCATGCAGGAAGACATCGACATAGTCTCCATGCTTTTTAGGTGGATAAACTACGAGTTCAAGGAAATCTAAATATATGCGCGCGCATGTGCCACATGATTGATGTTTTGAAACCAATCATCACATGTTTAGGAGAGTATGCTGATAATAGAAATTAAAGTTGGGGACAGGATGAAGATCCCAGCGGACAAGAAGATTCATCCAGAAGCGGGGCACTTCGGCAAATGCGTGTGGATAAGTAAAGACAGAAAAACTGTAGCAATACAATGTGAAAGGAACCACAAAGGCAAAAACACTGTTTTCACGGTGAAAATAAATCCTAAGAAATGAACGACACGAGCAAAGAATTGTCTCCGCAATGCGCACAAATTCTTTCTTCATTGATTTTGTCATGCTCATACGCGTGCTTGTTCATGTCGGATCCTTATACCATAACACTTAAGACACATGCTTCTAATGAACAAGCCTAACAACAACTGGTGTAAATACATGTCAGACAAAGAACAAACCAAAAACGAGGCACCTGCTAAAAAAGTTGAAAGCGAAGAGGCGGCAAAGGAAGAGGAAGTTGAAAGCCACAAAAAACCTCCCAAAGCTACCAAAGAGCAAAACACAGTCTACATTGGAAACAAACCTCCAATGAACTACGTCATGGCAGTCATCACAGCCTTCAATATGAGTGACACGAATGAAGTCGTCCTGAAAGCGCGAGGTCGAGCCATAAGCACAGCTGTTGATGTCACCGAGATCCTCCGCAACCGATTTTTCAAAGACGCCAAAGTATACGCTATTTCCATCGGCACCGAACAAATCACACCCAGAGAAGGCGGAAACCCCAGAAACGTCTCAACAATGGAAATCACTATTAAAAAATGAGAACCGGGTATGGGGAAAAAGAAGCTTTCACGTATAAAGAGAAGGATGCTAGAAAGACAGAGAGAATCGCCTATCTATAGTTCTGAGAGTCTTCGTCAAGCATATGAACAGAAAACCAGGTGGGTAAGCAAGGTTCAAAAAAGAAAAGAGTGATGGCCACACAATGGATTCCTTTAAACCCTTCACGCTGATGGGGATATTTTTGATTATTCTGCGCGCCCATAATCTTTTGCACATTTGGCGGCAGATTATTCGTAGAATATCAGTTGTTGTTCTTCGAGTATCCTGTGAAGCTTGTGCACAGCGTCATGGACGTCTTGTTCTCTTTTGGCTCCGGTGCAAACAAGGTTCCCGCTTGTAAATATCAACATGACCACTTTAGGTTCGTCCATCCTGTAAATCAAGCCTGGAAACTGCTCTGGCTCATACATCGTTTTCCCAAGCGTGAAAACTGCCTTTTCCAAATCTATCTTTCCGCCTAACTTTGCAGAAGCAACGATGTTCACAACCTTCATATCCGGCTTGTTAACGATGACTATTCCGCCCTTTTTCAGTTCTTTAACAACTGTCATAACCGCTATCCGAGATTCCTTCTCCGATTTTGCTCCAGTGCAAACCATTTTGCCAGTGCTAAAAATCAACATAGCAGTCTTTGGTCTCTTAAGTCTAAACACTAATCCTGGGAACTGCTTCGGACGATATTCAACTCCAGGATGGTCCTTCACAACCGCGTTCAAGTCAACCTTCTGGTTTAAGGTAGCAGAAGCAACAACGTTTTGAATGTTTATTATGGCTTTAGTCTTCGGCATCGAACACCGCTTCTTACAGTGAAGTGTTCAAAAACTTATTATAAAGCCTTGGATTCAAAGCGCACGCGACATGTGTGAATGGATAAGCAAATTAGATTCCTTCCCTATTATAATTAGTATGCTTGAGGAGTATTTGATCTTCACTGGAAGGCCTAATGCAGGTAAGAGCAGCATCATCAGAGGAATTGTAGGCTTAGATGTACCAACCGGAAAGCATCCGGGAACTACACGTAACATATCTAAACATCCGTTAAAGAATGGCCTAGTTCTTGTAGACATGCCCGGTTTTGGCAGGATCATGGGTGTCTCTAAACGCTTAGAGAATATGAGGAAGAACCGGATCATCCGTTTCTTAGAGTCTAACGCTCAAAACATAGCCTTAGCTATCCACGTTCTCGACATATCCACGTTCCTAGAAACATCATGGCGTTTGGAAAAGAAGGGGATAATCTCGATAGACGTTGAGATGATCCAGTTTCTAGCTAAGACGTTACGTGATTTTCCCTTGGTGGCGGCCAACAAAATAGACAAAACGGACAAGAAGGAAATAGATGCTAACCTAAAAGAGTTCATGCACAGGATCAGCAACGGACATACCTCAGCTGTTGCGGATAAAGTGTTCCCAGTGAGTGCAAAGACTGGAGAAGGATTAAGCGCCTTAAAGAGTACGGTTCACGAGAAGTTGGTAGCAAAGGGGTACAGGACGCCTTTTGAAGTCCAATGAATTCGAGCTTTGGTAATATCGTAGAATTTTGAAGTATGCTCGCGCACACCGTGAAACGCGTAGAATAGACGGCGGAAAAAGCAAAAAGGTCATCCTTCATAATGAAGGTTACATGTGTGTGGGTAGGTATAGGTGTAGGTGTATAGGTAGAGAGGGAGAGAGTGCCAGAGTGATTGAGAGTTTGAGTGATTGGAGTTGTGACAGGGAGTGATTGGCGGAGCGAGTGACCGTGAAATTGGTTGGTTGGTTGGTTGGCTGGGATAAAGTTTTATCTTAGTAGAGAGCATAAATGGGTAGAGACTGTTTATGCCAGCCAATATAGTCCCACCGCTCTCAATCTTCCATATGCTGGAGAAAAACGTGGGAAAGAGAATACTAGTAATTTTGAACCAGGCTTACGGGTTTGAGGGAACCTTGTCGGCAATAACACATGAACCGCCGGGAATCTGGCTATCAGACGCCGAAGCTGTGATTTTTCGGGCAACAATAGCAAACCCCATACCACAAATTACGGACAGAGAGGAAAGAAGCGAAATATTCGTCAATTTAAACTCGGTCCAGCGAATAGAAGTTCTACACGAAGGTTGAGAATAAGCTCGTTCTTCAGAAAAGTGCTCCGAGGAAGTAAAGCTGCGCCAATATGCACACGATTATGAGGCTGACGGAAAGGACGATGATGAGCTCGGGCTTTATCTGAATGCCCTTAGTTTCCTCTTCGAAGAACCTCAGCAAGCCAGCGCTCGCAGCAGGCATGGGCGCACCGCGCTCCCGCTTCTTCTTCCTACTCACTCTGCCAAACTCCTTTGACTCAGCAAGTACTCATTAGACTTTGGCTAATTAATGTTATCGTTGCTTCAAAGCTTTTATGTCAACGCTGAGTTTCATAGGACAGAGGTTTACACAATTGTCCGCCCGTGAATCGTACACTCGAACCTTCGAACTCCTTCAAAAACACCATAAATGGTTTCAAGAAAGCATCCCCCTCATAGCAAGCGAGAACGTGTCAAGCCCAGCCGTACGCGAAACATTGGCAAGCGACTTTGGACACCGCTATGCCGAAGGCTGGCCTGGTGAACGGGTCTACGCCGGCTGCGTCTACATAGACCAAGTCGAACTCTTATGCATCGACCTGATGAAGAAACTGTTTAACGCCGAGTTTGTCGACGTACGCCCCATTTCAGGAGTGGTCGCAAACCTCGTGGTTTACACAGCCTTCACGCAGCCAGGTGATGTCATGATGGCGCTGTCGATTCCCTGCGGAGGCCACATCACGACGGGCAAGAAGGAACTAGGCGGCACTGCAGGTGCGGTCCGCGGTTTAGACGTGCAATACTTAGCCCTAGACTATAAGGAATTAAACGTTGACGTAGATGAGACTAAGAAGCGTGTACAAAAACTGGTAAACGAGGGAAAACCGCCTAAGCTTGTAATGTTCGGGGCGAGCGTCTTTCCATTTCCACACCCAGTTAAGGAGTTAGCTGAGACCCTCCACAGCGTAGGCGCCACGGTAGGATACGACGCTGCTCACGTAGCTGGCTTGATTGCCGGTGGAACCTTCCAAGACCCCCTTCGAGAAGGCGCAGACTTCGTCAGCTTGAGCACTCACAAGACTCTCTTCGGCCCGCAGCACGGCGGCGTACTTTCTTGGAACAAACATGCAGAAGCCGTAAAGAAAGCAACGTTTCCAGGAATGGTCAGCAACCATCATCTGCACGCCCTAGCAGGCGTCGCCGTAGCGTGCGCTGAGATGCTAGAGTTTGGGAAAGAGTATACTAGGCAAGTAGTTAAGAATGCGAAAGCGTTGGGACAGGCACTCTATGAACGTGGGTTTAAGGTGTTGGCGGAGCACAAGGGCTTCACCGAGTCCCATGTCGTTCTTATAGACATCACAAAGCAAGGTGACGGTGGCACGATCGAAGAAACGTTGGAGAAGGCTAATGTCATAATTAACCGCAACCTCCTACCGTGGGACATCAAAGAAGGCCGTCACTTCATGCACCCCGGCGGAATTAGGCTCGGCACTTCAGAGGTAACGAGGCTAGGAATGAAAGAACCCGAGATGGCTGAGATAGCGGGATTCATAGAACGGGTAATCATCGGCAAAGAAGACGTCAGCAGGGTTAAGGAAGACGTGGCGGAATTTAGAAAGAACTACCAGAAAGTGCACTACTGCTTTGAAGACGCTGCAGAAGCATACAAATACGTTAAAATCCGTTAAATGCTCTTCGTGCCTCCTAAGAGAATTTTTATTGGAAGGACGTGTGATTTATGATGTCGATAACAGAATTTCAGAACATGATGCGGCGGGTTTATTTCCAAAAAGACTCAGAGAGGGGAGCAGACGGAACTTACAAGTGGCTTAAGGAAGAAGTTGACGAACTCGGAGAAGCCATGCAAAAAGCTGACAAGAAAGCCCTAGAGGACGAGTTTGCAGACGTCATCGCTTGGCTCGCGTCATTAGCCAACGTCCTCGGAATAGATTTGGAAAAAGCCACTCTGAGAAAATACGCTAACCGGTGCCCAAAATGTCGCTCCTCGCCCTGTGAATGCGCTTTCAGGACAGGCAAGGGTTAACTGGTTTTCAAACGTTGTTGCCCCACACCTGTCAACTCCCACAAGTAAGGTCTTTTGCCTGCCCTACGCAGAGCAATCTTCTCGTTTTCTAAGAGTCGCAAGTGATGAAGAACCACACTGTAATTCAGTTTCAACTCCTTTGCCAAGGCGGTTGCGGTGGCGCCGTTTTTCTCGAGAGCTCTGAGGATTTTGGTTCGCGAAGCCAGCCCTTGGCGAATGTTCCGCGTTTCGCTCAGATAGGCGTTTGGGTGGAAAGCCAGCTTAGCCATGACCATCAATTCACTCTTCCGCGTTTCAAGCAGAAAAGGTTTAGGCAAAGTCTACTAGGCTTATCTGTCGAGGCTTCTTCCCCTCGAACAGAGTGGTGATCTCTTCTTCCACCAACGCGAGACGGTGAAGATAGTATTCGGGTAACCCATATTTTTCAACGAGGTGTCGAGCAGCGGCAAGATATTTTTCTATTCCCCCGCGGTACACAGTCAACGATAAAGCGCCCCCGCAGTCTGGACATTTTCCTTCTAATGGTATGCGGCGAAAACGTTTGCCGCAGAGTTTGCAGCGGAAGACTTGAGTTGAGAATGCGCGGAGGTTTCCAGAGATGTCCCTGAGAAAATGAGTTGTCAAGACCTTCAAAGCCACTCGTCTAGCGTCGACAGCCTCGATTTTTTGGGCAAGCTCCAGCTGGCTATCTAATTTATCAGTCATTTTCTTGAGCTTCTTATACATGCTCTCGCGGTTTCCCATGTTAATGTCTGAAACGGGAGTCGTGTAGCCGAACCCTTCAAACTGCGTTTCGGTTCCAAGCTTGTGCGCAATCAAATCAACAAAGTTAGTCGCTTTCCACGGGGCTGCCTTCTCCAACGTCAACTCATAAAAATCTAAGGGGTAGTGGCTGGCGACATCGAATTCATGTGCCTGTCGTTGTACCTCCTTAGGGTTAACGATTGGGATGACGAATAGAGGCGCGTCCATAATACCCCCAATCTGAGAGGGAAGATACGCTCTTGAAAAGTTCAGCAGAGTGTCAAGAGCAAGCATCAAAGCGTCTTCGTCTCCGTCACAATCCCGACGCTTCGCCGAATGCCACAACGGATGAGCATAGCAGACGTCGAGTTCAGTAAACCCTATGATACGACCTAAAATGCCCACAGACGTATGCGGAGCCAAACCAAACACAAGATGACCCACCACGTCTTCAGCTTCTTTCGCATTATAGTATCGGGGGAGCCTGTAGATTTTCTCGAGAAGTTGGTCGATGAAACTCGCCACACGGACAAAGTAGGCCGTGCTCTTTCGTGGAATAACGACGTCTTGTACCCTCAGCTCGCAAATCTGTTCTTTACTGGTTAGAGGCTTGCCTTCGCAATCTACAACATAGCCCAGTTGCTTAAGCCTCTCTACTGAAACTCCGACCTCGACTGGCTTAAAGTGGGTTAAGGGGGCGTTTGTGGCGTCAAACCGTATCGTCCCATCCTTGTAGACAGACAAGTCTTCCCTCGCTCTGAGGATTCCCTTCTCGATGACCTCGGCGATTTTGTTCTCGTTCGACAAGCCCTTCACTCCCTTGACTGTCTCTGGTGGACTAGTTTCCAGCTGGCGACAAGCATCTCTGATCATGGCTTTCAGGTCAATTGCGTGTTGTTCGAAGCCTCGAGCAGGGACTTTGCAAGCAGGGCAGACGTCTCCAGCGACTCTATCGTTACATCGTGGACAGTATTTCTCGAGGACTGTCTCAACGCCGCACGAAGGGCATCTAGTTCTACTTGTGGACTCTTGACAGTTAGGACAATGCCGTCTCACCAACTCTACGGTAACCGTCCCCTTCTGAGCCGCCGCAATCAGATCACGCTGTGACCCCCCAGCTAATCCCACGGGAAAAAGAAGGTGAACCCGGGGCTTCATTTCCCGTCTTTTGGCTTTCTCGGGTCTACCCATACGTGCTCCAATCGTAGTTGGAGCCTTCGCCCGAACGGTGATGCCGGAAAGGTATTCTAAGGCGTCCAGAGGAGGAAGCGTGGGGTCAACTGCTGCAGGCGAATCAAAACCGAGGCACGCGGTCAAGACGAAAGCGTCGTCTCCTTCGATGATTACCTGGTTTTCAGCCACTTTGTGAGGGAGGCGCAGATGTTCCAGTATTCTCTTAACTTCTGCGTCATACTTACCTGCTACTTCAGCAACCTTTTCATCATTCTTTTCGACCCGAGAATCGTGTACCCATTGACGAAGTTTTTGTAATTCCTCGGTCGTTATGTTTGACCAGAAGAAGTTGTAATAGGGGTGAAGGGGAACGTTGAGGTTCTTAGCCATGTCAATAGCTTCGCTTGCGTCTGGCCTGTTACGCATAGGGTCTGAAAGAAACAGTTCTAAACGTTGCGTCGAGACGTGGGCAACGGTAGCAGCTTCCTCGAGGTTGCCGTTAAACCGTCTAGTTATCGAAGACTTCAGTTCCTCGCCCCACCACTCCTCAGCGTATCCCGAGGGACGAAGTTTCTTGTTGTTGTACAAGAAGTCACCGAAGCTGACAAGCATGTCTCCTAGAAAGAGGATCTTCTCAATCTTGTTCTTGATCTCATTGTAGTTTTGCTGTGAAACGCGAGTAACTGAGCCGTCTTTCAGCATGACTGTGGGCGGCTCTATGGTGTCCACGGGCATGACCACTCCTCCTTTACCAGGCAACTCGATACGAACCTGCGTCCCCCCAGCTAGGAACTGGTTCAGAACCAACATCGTCAGAGGATGCACCCCAACAGCGGCCAACCCAGTGTTTCTTGATCGTCCATAGCGAAGACGGAACCCGCCAGGCTGCGAAGGAAAGGAAAAGATGGGACGCCCCGCAATTATGTCTTCCATAAAGCCAGCGGATTTTCCCTTTTCTTCTGCCCCTTTCGCTTCACCTATTTGCTTAAGCCAGTCCCACCCGTCGATGCCCAATTTCTCAACGACGGTGAAAACCTTCGCTGCGCGACCTATCACGCCGTCGTTTACCACCCGAAGAGCGCCCCCACGAACTTGGTTAGTCTCGATTCTTGGCAAGTTGCGGAACGACTGCACCTCAACCGGGTCGGACTCTGTGCCCGTCACTTCCACGGGTATCGCCTCCAAAGCCATCCGAAGCTGCTCGTCAGCAACGTGATACTGAAACCTGCCCACACTTCGCTCGTAAAGCCGCATCTCCTCAATGAACCGACTCAATTCTTCCTCCGTAGGCTTGTAACGATCCAAGCCCAAAAGGCGACGTACAAAATCTCCGATAACCAGTGTTAATGCTTGATCTGTACCGCCCGCCGAACGAATCGGCCCAGCATAATATATGGCTAAGTATTTTGTTTGGTCAAAGTTAGTCTTTATCGATACTCTTGCCACGCCTTGCAGGGGAGCCGCCGTGATGCCTTCTGTCAGTATGGCGAGGGCTGTTCGAACGGCTTGTTCTGCGGCAGTCTGAGTTTCCATGTGGCCAAACTTGCCGTACACGATTTCTTCGGCGATCTTGAAGGCAAGCTCATCTCTGGGAAGTTTCTCGCTCAGTTCCCTTATACTCTGGGCAACTCCTTGAGGACCGACTAAGCCCTCCACGAGTTCTGCGAGGTCCTTCGCAACTTCTGACTCTGGTTTGAGAGTAGGGTCTAACCCTCTTTCTCTTGCTTTGCCCGCAATTTCGTAGAGTCTCTGTAGTTCGTTTTCAAGGGAAGTTACGTATTGGCGGTAGTCGCTACTCATCTTGACTTCCAAAGAGCTCGCCCACTAATTGCACTGCAGAAGTGTATTTTGGGTTTTCCGACACAAACAAGGAAAAACCACCAAAAGGGTAGATAGCGTTACTGTGTTTTTGAACAACAACTTGTCTATTTTCTGTGGCCACGTAAGTGATGGTTAAGTACGATCGTTGTCCAGCGCATGCGTGGTCCTTAGACCCTACTATTCTCTTTTACGGCTGTCACGAGTCTCCTGAAGCCGCCTTCGGCGCCTGTTTCTTCGATGACGTTCCCAGTAACCACCACGTCTGCACCCGCCGCAACAGCAGTCTTGGCTTGTTCGCAATAGCGGATTCCGCCCCCAACTATCAAGGGGACGTCTATAGCGTGTTTTACAGCTTTAATCATAGCTGGCGGGACCGGTTGATTTGCCCCAGACCCAGCTTCCAAGTAGACGAATCGCATACCAAAGTATTGCGCAGCCAACGCGTGTACCGCAGCAAGCTCGGGCTTTGTGTAAGGAATCGGAACGGCTCTTCCCACGATTCCAGCGGTTCCACCTTCTCCCACGATGATGTAGCCCAGTGGAAGTGCTTCTAAACCATATTTTTTGACCATGGGAGCGCCTAGAACTTGGGCGCCAATGAGGAAATAGGGGTCGACCGAGTTTAGCAGCGACATAAACCAAATGGCGTCGGCATGCTTGCTGATTCCAGTCACGTTGTTCGGGAACAAGATTATTGGGATTTTTGCTGTTCGCTTTATAGTCTTCACAACACTGTCCAAGTGAGTTGTAGAAGTAGATGTAGAGCCACCTACCATGATGGCTGTCGTTTTACATTCTTCTGCTTTCTTAGCTAGGCGAGAGGCAGAAGAGGCTGTCACTTTTTCTGGGTCGATAAGAGTGAGGTGAATTGCCCCCTCTTCTCGAATACGGGCAAGAAGGTATTCTTCCACAGGACCCACCATATGAATCCCCTTACTGTGTTGTAGCTGTGCTTTTCTGCGTCTTCCTCTCACTGTAGTATGTGTCGGTGAACCTGCAGTAAACATCAATATCCTTGTAGGACTGTTTAATGGGCAACTCGTCGGTTAAGCCACAACCACCACAGCGTACCACAGCCTTCTCATTCTCTTTTGCAAGCTCAACTCGTATAGCCTCTTTACCACAGCGGGGACAGAGAAACACCTGTGGCAAACGCTTCTTTGGAATGCGGACAGCCTTTCTCCGCCTCCTTCCCATCCTCGCACCTCACCTCTTTTCCCTAATTTCTACGTTCTTATTCCTTAAATACTTACCCAAAAGTGGAAGAACCCGAAGGCGGAGATACGCTTGAGGCTTTTCGAGGCATCACCAAGTCTGCGATGTCCACGCTTTGGTCAAAAATCCTGAACATCGATGATGTTGCAGCTAAAATGAGGGGCACTGTCTCCGAGGGCTGTTTCTTCGCTGCTGATTCTATGTCTTGAAGCATGTGCTCAATGTTCGTTCTTTGGTCTCGTACTTCTTCAGCTAGAATAACGTCATGCTCAAAGAACGCCTTCAACGCTTTCTCTTGAGCCTCAAAAACCGCAGAATGAAACTTGGCAATCAGCTGTGAGACCTCTCCAGAAACCTGCTTGTCCTTCAACGCAAAGGCTTTATACGCGAGTTCTACAGCCCTGTCCCCTATAGCCTCAACTAGACTTGCACACAAGCGATAGTCGAGGCAATCGATAGAGGGAACTCCTAACTTCTCGCCCAAGCTAGGGTTTTGAATTATAGTTCGCAACATACGCACCAGAAGGAAATAGAACCTGTTCGTTTCAATGTCGCGGGCAATCACGTTTTTGGCTAAATGTACGTCGCCTTCCAGAAAAGCTCTCGCAGCGTCTCGGTGCATGCTGGCGGCAATGTTGTATTCACGCCTCAAAACCATTTCAGGAGAAGACGATGCTGGTTCCAAAAGACATTGTAAAACAATACTGCTGTAATTTTCTTCCACGATCTCCAAACCAACGAGGTGACTGGAAGTCCGTTTGACTATTTCTCTTTCCTCAGGCGATATGCGGTTCTTAGCCTCCACACGAATCACGTCGTAGCCGAGCAAGTACTTGCCCACGATTTCCCTGTCCAAATATGGTGACGGCTTCAGCAAAACGCTCAGAGGTTTACGTTCGACATCCTGTTGTGGATTGAGGCATAGGCGCCCGTCGATGGACTCTGAAACCGCTACGACTGTCCCCTTGCCGAGCCCGACACGCTCTGCCCACTCCTTAGGTAACGAAACAAAAAATGTACCACTGTTGGTACACTGAACTTTACGAAGCTCCATACTATAGCCTCAGTTCGAAGTCTAAAACAGCAGACAGATATATAGATATAGGTGCCAAAAATAAAGGTGAAAAAGAAGATTATAATGTGTATAGACTTCTTGCAACACTTGGCATGATAACTAGCAAAAAACTCAAACACTCAAAGGGACTATATGTTTAAAGGAGAAACCACTTAACTACCAACATCGTGGAAGCGTCATAGCAAGCTACAAAATAAGGAAGAATCATGGAGACGACTTGGAATTGAGCGAATATGAGAGAGTTCAACAAGCAGTCTCGTTTTCGCTCACAGCCGGATACCATCTAGACAAAGAAGCGTATGCCCTTCTTGCGACAATATCAAAAACAGAAGACCCCGTGAAGCTCGTCGAAGCAGCTTTAAAAAAACTCGAAAGACTTGAAGAAAAGCCTCTTTTTATCACAAAGAATCTCCTCGAAGAAACAGCTAAAGAAACCTTTCTAGAAACGAAGGAAGCAGGAACACACGTAATCTCCCTCCAGCGGGAACCTGCTGTAGCTACAGAAAAATCTGGATGTGTTTTCTATCCCCACGCAAAAGACATCGCAAAAGACATAAAGGTGCTGGAAGACCCGACCAGTAAAATCTGCACCACGGGTTCCATAGACGAATACTTGGGGTATTTCCAAGATCGGTTTAAGCGAATAAGAGCGTTGTTACGAAAACGCATGGACTCGCGGAACGCTGCGTCGATAAAGGAGGCGTTCCGAACAGCCTCTCGCTCAAGGGTCAAAGTGTTCTGCATGGTCACAGATAAGCGTGAATCAAAGTACGGTGTCTTCTTAAAGATCGAAGATCTGGAAGCCAGCGTCACCGTGCTTGTTCCTCAGAATGCGCCGAAAGAACTTTTGGAGAAGGTAAACATGCTGTTACTCGATCAAGTCGTGTGCCTAGGTCTTTTGAAGAGCAAAAGAAACTTGTTGGTCGTCGAAGAGCTGTTCTTCCCAGACATTCCTCAGACTAAACCTAGGAAAGCAGGAGAAGCAGTTTATGCTGCGCTCATTTCTGACCTTCACGTGGGGAGCAGAGAGTTCATGCGAGAAGAATTCAACCGTTTCGTGCTGTGGCTCAACGGAAAGTACGGAGATGAAAGGTATAAAGAAGTTGCCAGTCGAGTCAAGTACGTCGTCATCGCAGGCGACGTCGTAGACGGTATAGGCATCTATCCCAACCAAGTAAAAGAACTGGTCGTGCGAGATGTCTTTAAACAATACAAGTTAGCAGCAAGGTTCATCGAACAAATCCCAGATTACGCAGAGGTGATAATTATCCCTGGAAACCACGATGCCTCAAGAAAAGCTCTGCCACAACCAGCCATCCCAAAAGAGTATGCCGAACCACTCTACGAGGCACGGAACATCTTATCCTTGGGCAACCCAGCAACCATAAGCATCCACGGTATAGAGTTTCTCATATACCATGGACGAAGCCTAGACGACGTCCTAGCTACAGCGGCAAACATGGACTTCCACTCACCCGAAAGAGCCATGCGCCTATTACTACAGGGTAGACATCTGGCACCCACGTACGGTCAGCGCACCTCGATCGCGCCCGAGAGGCGAGACTTTCTTGTAGTAGAGCGTGTCCCAGACGTCTTCCACACAGGCCATGTACACGTGATGAAACATGAGTTCTACAAGGGAACCCTCATGGTTAACTCAGGCGCATGGCAAAGGCAAACAAGCTACCAGCGAAACCTAGGGTTAGATCCCACACCAGGCATAATTCCCGTCGTAGACCTTCAAACACTCAACATTATACCCTTAGATTTTACCTAGTTTTACTGAGCTTCACTTTCAAGCAGTCCGGAGTGAAATCTGTTAACTGCCCCAAATGGTCATCTTTCGCGTATACTTCTTTAAAAGGAGTTCGCGGTATCGCGAGACTAATCTTTTTAGTGCGACCGTAGCGTCCTCTACTTATGACCCTCGAGTTTAGCAGCCCGATTGAATCGAGCTCACTTATAAGCCCACTTACCCTTCTCTGAGTCAAAGGTGAAACCCCGACCGCCTCACATAGCTCAGCGTACACCTCGTATATGTCGCCTGTGATGGCGGAGAAAACGTTGGCTTTTCCGAGAAGGTAAACGCTGTAGAGAACGAACTTTGAGTGTAACGTGAGGTTTGTGAGGGCGTCGATTACTCTATCGTGTTCGATTCGCCTTTCGGCTTCTCTAACGTGGTCTTCAGTAATTATCTTCGCATTCTCTCTCTCTGCTATTTCACCCGCCACGCGTAGCAAGTCAAGGGCGCGTCTTGCATCTCCGTGTTCGGCAGCTGCCAGAGCTGAACACAGGCTTACGGCGCCGTCGAGTAATACATCAGTGAGGAAAGCTAATTCTGCCCGTTCTCGTAGAATGTCTAGGAGCTCAGAGGCATCGTAGGGCTTGAACACTACCTCCTCCTCGCTCAAGGTACTTAAGACGCGAGGTTCTAACAATTCTTTGAAGCGTAGATCGTTCGAGATTCCAACGATAGAGACTGTGCCATTCTGAAGAGCCTCGTTCACCCTCGTAAGTTCGTACAGGAGTACGTTGCCTCTGGCTTTTATCAATTCATCGATCTCATCTAAAACAACGATGAGCGACAGTCTCTGAGTCTCTAAGCCTCTCCTAAAACGGTCGAAAACTTCGCCTACGGCGAGGCCTGTGAAGGGAACACGAATGTTCAGGGCGTCACACAAACTTGTGAAAACCCTGTATTCTGTCCCTTCCAGTCTGCAGTTCACATACACTGTTTTAACTGGTGCACCAAACTCTGCCGCTTTCTGTTCTAGCCGATTTAGCACGTATTTCATCACAGCGGTTTTGCCCGTGCCGGTCTTTCCATAAATGAAAATGTTCGAGCATCTTTCTGTCTTCAACATGGGGGCAACAATCATGCCCAGGTGTTTTATCTGCTCTTCGCGGTGAGGTAAATTTTCGGGAATGTAGTCATGGCGGAGTACATCTCTATCCTTAAAAAAGAGACTGTTGTTTAAAAAGCGGTCAAATACTTCATCAAGCGTATCTGCTTCTGTCATAACGATAACCTTTCTCCCTTCGACAAACGCACCTGTAAAGCCTTGGTTTCAAGTGGAAAAGATAAGTAGTCTCCTACAAAAAAATGAAGACTTACTCCAAAACTGAAAGAAGATAATAGTGATCGTTAAATGTTTTTAGTAGAAGACGAAAAAAGTATCCACACACCCCTAGTTTTCTTGTGGAATACTGTGTAGAATTTCAATGTATCGTGGTTTCTGGTTAAGAAGATATACTCTGATAGGTTAACTTCAACAAGGTAACTTAAAGCTAACACTAAAAATTTATAGAGCAAAAACCCCTAAAGGCTCGCAAACATTATGAATTTCAAATAATGATTCAAAAGCATTTTGCAGTGGACATATAGGGGTTGGGGGTAATACATACGCTGAAAGCGTGTAGAGTGCGTGTGAAGTTTAACGCTTGAATAAATTTTGCATCGACGTTTTTGACTTTTTTGGTCGTTTACGCCTATTTTACTGTGAACAGGGACCCCTGCGTTTCCTTTGGAAGTTAGGAGATGACTACAGGCTGCTTCATTTTCCTCTAAGGAAGGATTTTGTGAATACTGTCAAACTAAAATACTTGTAAATTTTAGTGCTTTTGTTCATATGGCACCGTTTTGGGTGTCTTTTTCTTCAAGCATTTTCTCATAACACCTATAACTTGTGAAGTGTTAAGTGTTAAGCTGCCATTTGAGGTGAAAAAGCGATGCCCACAAAGAAGCTGCGCGTCGAAGTCTCCGATGAAGAGGGCAATCGATACAGTGTGTGCCTCGAGGGCAATGTTACCCGAAAGAAGGCTACCTGCCTACTCGATATCATTGAGTTGCTCGGCGGCGTACATGGAGAAGAGGGAAAACAGAGCAATGTTGTGAACTCTTCCAAGTTTGAGAAGACCCGAGCCGTCGTTGAGAAACACTTTCCTTTAGCATGGTTCTCTTCAAAGGATGTGCTCGAGGCTTATGAACAAGAGTTTAACGAACACTTATCCCTAAGTACAGTCTCCACTTATCTAGCGAGGATGGCTGACCGTGGTTTTCTCATGAGGCAAGGACAATCCAACAAAAGGACATACAGAATTGTGACAGTAGCAGCGCAAAAAATTTCAAAGTTTATGAAAGAAAGATAAGCAGAATTATTACAAAAAGATTTACGTAACATTCACTAAACTAGGATTGCGGAATCTGGAAGCGTGGAGAATGAGCAGCGAAATTAAAGCCGACTTGACAGTGATGAAGGAAACGTTGAGAAGCTACGTCGAGAAAGGACAAGCGATGAGTTTTGAACACATAAAAGACGAGCCCACAATAGCTGTCAAACCAACACCAGCCAAATTCGTACACCTAAAGGAAATGAAAACCTGCGACGTACATTTCTACGCAGTCGACTGCTCAACTAGGACTCTCAAAAGAGCTAACAACTGGGGTATATACCTCTTCCGAGTTTCCCATGCCACTGTCATAAACCGCAACGTGGATTGGGATTTTAAAGAGAGGATAGTTACCGTGAAGGGAGACCCGTATGTACGTCGCAAGATTCTCCAAGAAACACGACTACAGTTGGAGAGTGAGATAGCCTTGGGGTTACTCCATAAAGCCTGTGAGAACGACTATGTTCTTCTCGACGGCGCCAGCTACTTTGGGGGTGAGAGAAAATTCAACGCGATGCTCTACGAAAAATGCGAGAAAGAGGGAATAAAGCTGCTCGCCATAAGTAAGCAGTCTCCAATGCTCCGCGACGACAGGGGACGGGACCTTATCGCTGCGACGTACATGCTGATGCCCAGAGGACGATGGGTCTATTTTCCGGTTAAACGGGCTAACATGCATGAGCATCTTTACGGCGACGTATCTATCATCAAGCTGTGCGAGGACAGTCCACGGGCTTTTCGATGTGATATAATGAGTTACCTGACCAGTCAAGATGTGTCAGAGTTGCTCTCCCCCTTATCTACAATCTCGGAAGACCCTCGTTGCCTGGGCTATCCGGTGGTGTTATGGTTGGCGCATGACTTTTCGGGTGTTTCTGAGACTAAGCTCCTTCAGTACCATGCTCAAATGGAAGAAGAGCTTGAGGCGGCTGGGCTTCTGGATGTACTCCGCCAAGAAGAGTTTGCCTGCAACTTCGTGGACGAGCTCCACGGGGCAAAATACGCTTTCAATTGGGAGTGGATAGAGCGTGTCTAACCACTTAGGTTCTATCTGCGAAGTGAAAGGCGACAAAATATCTTTTTTCCTAAACAAGGGCATCGCACTTTCCTTCGGGCAGATAGTTCGCATAGAATCTGGGGACTGCAGTTTCTACGCCAGGGTTGTGGATGCTCAGAGCAAGTCTACTCTCGACACTGGAGAACAGCTGCGTGAAGCAGAAGGGAAAGAAACTTTCGGTCCTTACTCTTGTTACAAAAACATCGAAGCAATCCTCTTCTTAGAAAGGCGGGGAGGTAGGGATCGGTCTCCTACCTTTAACCCTAATTACATGGACAAAGTGTATCCAGCTTCTGTAGAAGATTCGAGTGTTCTGAAGCTTGAAGGAGAGTTGGAAGTAGGGTACTTGCGTTCTGGAGGGCAAACCTTGGGCTCAGTGGGTATAAACACCGATGCAATACCGCGGATGATAGGCATGTTTGGCATGACTGGCTCTGGCAAAACCAACACCGAACTGATGATTAACGCTCAACTCATCGATCACAGCCCCAAGACCGCGGGCTTAATCTTCGATTTTGCAGGGCAACTCTTGGAGGGAAAGGAGATTGGGGGAAAAGGCTTGAAAGACCATCCCCTCTTTCCCACTCGCGTCAGTTTCTACACTACAAAAGAGGAAAAGATGCGCATAGGCCTACACACTCTACTCCCTTGGAAGCTGCAGACCCTTTTCCCAGAGATTGGTTATCCGCAGTACCGCCTCGCCAAGGAACTCCAAAAGAAACTCGGAAACAAATGGATAGAGGACGCATGCGAAGCCTACGTCGTCAAAGGACACAAAGGAATCACTGAGACGACGGGATACGGCAACAAAACAGTCATAGAGGCGTTGATGAGCAAGCTACTGACCCTCGACCCGACTCTCTTTCCACCATCTGATTATAGCTTTATTGACAGCGTCGTCCAAAACATAACCAACGGCGTTACTTGCCTAGTGGACATTTCAGGAATAAGTTCCGAGGAGCAGCAAAGAATCGTTTGTTTAACAGCCACGGGAGTGGCAAACTACTACAAACGAACATGGGAAGAGCATTACGAAGAGTGGCAGAAGCTCCCCACACTCCTCATAACCCTCGAAGAAGCCCATGAATTCCTAGACCCAAACAGCCCCAAAACCATCTTCTCGGCGATCGCTCTAACCTATCGAAAATATCGCGTGGGACTGAACGCAGTGACGCCTCGCCCTTCCAGAATTAACCCTGATGTCTTCGCCGAGCTATGGACAAAAGTCATCATGAAGACAGAGTTGAAGATTGACCGAGACTTTCTCACTAGGAACACACCCTACCTCGAGTACAGCGACACTGAGGTGAAGATGCTCGACATAGGTGAGGCGTTACTAATCTCCGAGCCTAAGATTCGCTTTGCCGTTCCGGTGAAAGTGAAATACTACCCAGAATACCTAGAGACAAGAGAGAAAGTTGATTACAACTTGCCGCCTTCAAAGGCTTTGGATACAATGGATGAAAAAATAAGAAGGCTGCGGAACGCCGCCAACAGCGTCGATGTCTAACCCTTTTGTTCGGGTTTCTTAAGGATTCTCTGCATCTCTTCTTTTAAGCGGTACGAAAAAGGGATTTTATTGGCGCTACGCTCTAGATAACCCCTTTCGTAAAGCTTCTTCATCAGGCGCGCTGTATGTTCTCGGCTGAGCTTTATGCGGTCTTTTATCTCAGGTGCCGTCTTCTCGCCTTCCGTTGCAAGGAGTTCAAGAACTGTAAGCTCGGTTTCGGTCAACGGCTCTAACGCTTTCTCCCGCCTTATTGGAATGGCTGACTCGATTTTTGTTTCCGATTCCCTTTGGCGAAGCCTCAGCTTCTCAATCTCAGCAATCCTCCCCAGCACAGCGTCTTTCATCGACGCAACCTCGCCAAACTTGCTTTCCAAAGCGTCGATACGAGTCACCGCTTTTTCTAGGGCAGAAAGAGACTCTATCCGCCCCGCCAATGCTTGAATCTCTCTCTTCTGACCTTCCAACTTCTCGGCGAATAGCTCATCATGGCTGGAAAGAACATTTATCTTGCGTGCCGAGGTTTCAACTCGGTCTTCCTGCCTCTGCAGTTGTCTGTTAAAGCTCAGGATGATGTCGTCGATAACACTCTTAGCCTTCAGATAGCTTGCATGAGCTTCAGTGATTCGCTTTCTGTACAATGCCGCGGCTATCAACGTAAGTCCCGATAATACGCTCGCAATAATGATCTCAAGCATTCCTAACACCCTGTTGTGACTTCACCGTGATTTGTTGTGACCTCATACAAGTCACACTTTAAATCACAATGTTATGGAAAGTAAACTTAAATCTTATGGTGAAGAAATTGTTGACGTGACGTCACAAATCACGTAACAGTTGGGCGCTTCGTTTTCCATTAAAGCATCTGGCCAAGAGGTGCAGTTTTTTGGTCTTTTAAGAGGATTTAAGCTCGTTTTAGGGCTGAAAAATAACTTCCAGTTTGCTGGTTTACCCATCTTTAAACTATATGTGATGTGTGATATCACGTTCTTGAAGTCCATGGGCTTGACAGTTGATTCAGCAATGTTTCAAGCTCTTCGCGTAGCATGCTTATTACTTGTAATTGTTCTTTTGCCCCTTCAGGAGTGTTCAAAAGGTCTCTGTATGCTTCTGTGTAGGATTTTAGCTTGTTTGCCACTTCGAGATAAGGACTGAAGCTTGTGTCTTCTACGATGCCGAAGTAGCCTAGGAGGAGGATTGTGTATATTGACTGTATCACGTTTTTTTTAGCTTGTTTTAACGTTCTGTTGAAGGAACCTCGGCTTATTTCGGTCTTTGTTTGCCTTAATTTGGCTTTTTCTTCGTATTTAAGCTCTTTTGAGGCTAAATTTTCGGCTAAAACGTCTATAAACAGTGTTTCTATCTGAGTTTTAGTTAAATTGCTATTTTTTGCGAGTATTTTTGCAATAGGGTCATCTTGTGAGTGTTTTAGCCATTTTTGGACGTTTTCTTTGAAGGACAAAGTTTATCCGCCAACTACACGCAGATTGGATACAATTTTGTATACTGGGGGAATATAGTTTTTGTGGAAGGCATAGATGTGGAGGTATCTTATATGTTGTCAAACGTAAATATTTTATGCTAGTATAATTAAAGAAAGTCGAGGAAAATCTCTTGCAAATGCGTAACAAGAAAGCTGAAAGACTTAAAAATATCAAGTCGTCTGGAATTCGCCGTCTTTTTGCTTTGACGCAGCATACGCTTGGTCTCATAAACCTTGGTATTGGAGAGCCGGATTTTACGCCGTCTGAACACGTTTTGGAAGCAGCTAAGCAGGCAATGAAGGAAGGAAAAACTCACTATACGCCGTCAAACGGGATTCCGGAGTTGCTGGAGGCTCTTTCGAAGAAGTTTATGAGAGAGTATGGTCTCTTATACAATCCGGAAGACGAGATTCTAGTCACCGTGGGTGCCACCGAAGCTGTTTCTCTGGCTCTCTTGGCTTTAATAAACCCCGGCGATGAGGTTTTGATACCCGACCCGGGGTTCGTGTGTTATGGGCCTGCGGTGTTTATTGCTGGAGGAACCCCTGTTTCAATGCCGATGCTCGAGAATGATGGGTTTAAGCCGGACATGGAGACTGTGACATCACTCATCACGAAGAAGTCACGTGTGATAATCCTTAATTCTCCTAACAACCCCACCGGGTCAGTTTTAACTTTCGACGAGTTAGCAGAGTTGGCGAAGCTTGCGGCTGAAAACGACTTGATCGTTCTTTCTGACGAGGTCTATGAGAAGATTCTCTACGACAATGCGAAACACTACTCGTTGGCGACTTTTCCCGGCATGCGTGAACGCACCGTTATCGTGAATTCCTTTTCCAAAACATACGCCATGACTGGCTTTCGAGTCGGCTATGCGTTAGGACCCAGAGATCTAATCTCGGCCATGTTGCTCGTCCAGCAGTTCATCGTGGCATGTGTCGATGGTCCAGCGCAGTATGCTGCTGCCGCGGCTTTGGAGGGACCGCAAGAGTTTGTATCGGAAATGGTTGCTGAGTTCGACAAGCGACGCAGGCTTGTGCATAGACGTTTAAGCGAAATCGAAGGCTTCAGTTGTTCTCTTCCAAAGGGGACATTCTATGCTTTTCCAAACGTTAAGGCGTTTAAGGCATTGTCTGCCGAATTTTCTGAGTTCCTCCTGAAGGAAGCAAAAGTGATCGTGACACCGGGTTCTTCGTTTGGAAAACACGGCGAAGGCTTTTTGCGGCTATCGTTCGCTACTTCTTATGAGAAGATTGATGAAGCTTTGAGCAGGATAGAAGAGGCGGCTAAGAAATTTAAGACATAGTTGCTTGGAAGTTGCAGCAGTTTTTGACTCCATGCACCTCGTATCACGTGAACATCACACACACGTGACATCATGTGACTTGTGTGACGTCACAGTCTTTCTGATAACTCCTTCAGTGAAGTGTACAGTTCTGGTCTCAAGTCTCGAAGGGTGGGAACGAAGGCTTCTACCGTTTTCAGGTCTTCATAGTCACCGTTGCCCAGTACAAAGTCTTCTTCGTCGTATTCTGCTTGGGTGATTACCGCACCGCTTGGGCTCATGAGGCGGCTTCCTCCCCAGAACTGTAGTCCGTCTTCTATGCCGACGAGGTTTACGTAGGCTAAGAAGCACGTGTTCTCTATCGCTCTTGCTGTCGTGAGGGTTTCGAAGAAGGTTTTCCTTACGGCTGGGGAGGCTGAGATGCATACCAGGAATTTTGCTCCTTGAAGGCGGAGGGCACGGGTTATTTCTGGGAAGAAGAGGTCGTAGCAGATGGTTATGCCCAGTTTTCCGAGGCTCGTTTCGAACACGGGTGTCTGGTATCCCGGTCGGAAGTACCTTTTTTCGTCGAAGACGCTGTGGGTTGGAAGGTGCATTTTTCGGTATTTGCCGATGTACCCTTCTGGACCTAACAAGACGGCGGTGTTGTAGAGAATTGCCTTTCCCTTTTCGCTTCGCTCAGGCATGCCGTATACTACGTACAAATCGTCCCTTTTGGCTATTTTCTCGATTCTTTCTGTAGACGGACCTGGGATTTCTTCGGCAAGCTCGTAGACTAGGTCTCGGACCGTGTAGCCTGTCAGGGACATCTCGGGGAAAATTATGATATCGGCTTTTTGTTTTTTGGCGTGCCTGGCGTGTTTTTCCATTTGGTTGATGCTGTGGTGTTTGTTTCCGATCTTGCATGGGAATTGTGCGAGGGCTGCTTTGAATTCTTCTTTCATGTTATTCACCTAGCTCTGTTGTTCGTGTGAGTCTGAAGTCATGGTTTATCGTTCGGTATTCGAGTTTTGTTGTCAGGGGCATTTGTCTTTTGTGTTCTGTCTGCAGCCATCTTTTTTTAATGGTTGCGACTGTTTGGGTGGATAGGCGGAGTTGTTTTGCTATTTTTTGGGCGGGCATGAAGTGTTCTAGGCCGTAGAGGATGAGGTCGAGGGTCTCGTACTTCAAGCCTATTTCTTCTTCTGCTGTCTGTTCTGGCCAGAGGGCGGGGGTTGGGGGTTTTTTGGCTATTGCTGGTGGTATGCCTAGGTGGAGGGCGAGTTGTTGGACTTGGGTTTTGTAGAGGTCCATGAGGGGGGCGATGTCTGCTGCTGCGTCTCCCCATTTTGTGTAGTAGCCTATCATGGTCTCGCTCTTGTCGCTGCTGGCGGCTACGATGAGGTTTTTGTGGTTGGCGTAGTAGTAGAGGGTGAGCATGCGGGTTCGGGCTTTGAGGTTTCCTCGGCTGAGCTTGTCTTTTTTGTCGTAGTCGGGTATGGTTTTGTATAGGGTGTTGAGGGTTTCTGTGAGGTCTATGGTTTTTAGTTGGAATTGGAATTTAGTGGCTAAGAGTCTTACGTGTCTTTCGTCTGTTGTGCTGCGTGTTTCTTTTTCTGGCATGTAGAGTCCCAAGACTCTGCCTTTTCCGATGGCGGTTGTGGCGAGGGCGGCTGTGGTTGCGCTGTCCACTCCCCCTGAGACGCCTAGGACTATGCCCTTTGCTTTGGCTTTAGCCGTGTAGTCTTTGATGAAGTGTGTGATTTTTTGTCGGGTGGTTTCTGGGTCGATTTTGAGGAGTTTGCTCGTTAGCTGCAATGTCGGAGTCCTCTAGGGTTTTGTTGTTTTGGTTGCTTTTATCTTTAAGTGGCTGGCGCTGTGTGTGCGTTCTCGGCGTCAGAGACTAGACCGTCCTATTAGGCTCTAGACATGAATGTTGGGGAAACGCTTTTAGACGCTGGATGCTTTCTTGACGTTGTGGTGCCGGGGTGGCAGAGCGGTAATGCGCCGGCCTCGAGATCTACGAATGGTTAGAGTGGGCCAGTCAGCCGGTGGGCCTTCGGCCCTCAAGGGTTCAAATCCCTTCCCCGGCGCCAGAACAGTGATATCAGTCGTAAACAGAGTTCTGTGGGGGCAACGGTGGTCAAACCCAAAGCTCTGAAGACTGATTATTCTAAGATAGCAGAATACTATGATAGGGTAAGACCAGTTCCCGCACCTATTTGGCTGTCAAAGATTATCGAGTACGGAGAGATCGAAGCGAACAGCACCGTCTTGGACGTCGGATGCGGCACGGGAAGGTTTCCTCTGGGCATATCGGCTGCGAAGAACCTAACGTTTTGCGCATTAGAACCTTCGGTTGAGATGCTGAAGCAAGCCCTTACGAAGGCCAAGTCCCGAACTATCCTGTGGGTCTGCGGAGACGGACAACAACTGCCCTTCCCGAACGGCTTCGACTGCGTCTACATGACGTTGGTTATCCACCACATAGAAAACAGGGAAGAGGCTCTCCGAGAAACCTACCGAGTTTTGAAGAAGGACGGAAGATGCGTGATCATGACGAACTCGCACTCTCGAATCAAGAAGCATGTTCTCCGCGATTTTCCAGGAATAACCGCCATAGACTTGAAGCGCTTTCCATCACTGCTCTTTCTGAAGAAAACGATGATACATGTCGGCTTCACCCATGTACGTCGCCATGCAGTTCAACAAGACGAAGAATCCATGCCAACCGAGGAATACCTTGAAAGAGTCAGGAACAAGTACATCTCAACCCTGACTTTGCTCAGCGAAGAAGCGTTCCAAAGAGGGCTCAAAGTCTTCGAGCAAAAAGTGAGAAGAAAGCATGGTCGCCAAATAAGGCGAGTCCCTGGGTTCGACTTCATCGTGGGATGCAAGTGATTTTCCCAGTTTAGGGAACGCTTATAAGAATCGCAAAAGTTAGCATCAGAAGACAAAATTCTGGGAGTCACGGAAACTTGTACGACGAACATGAATACCGTTCAGACCGTCTTTCGCTCACAGCGATAGCGATAATCACTGTTATAGTAATCGCGGGCATCGCTGGGAACATCTACACGTACCAGCTGTTCTCGGGCGGCGTCAGGAGGCTGGAGAACAGGGTTGCCACTCTTCAAACTCAAATCTCGGCGTTGACCGAGGCGCTGGGAAACTACAGCCAAGTCAGCGTAGGCAACATTTCGCTTTCTGAACTCTACGATAACGTCAAAGACTCTGTAGTCTTGATTCGAGGACAGATGCCCGACGGAGCGGTGGCGGGCTCAGGGTTCGTCTACTACCACAACGTTTCGGCTCGGATGGTCGTAGTCACGAATTACCACGTGGTTCAGGGCACGACGACTCGTTCCGTCACTTTCACGGATGGCTATGCATACTCTGCCACCATTCTAGGCTGGGACGTCTACGCAGACCTCGCAGTTCTCTCCGTCGACGATGCCCCACCCGAGAAGTTTAAGCCTCTTCCCATCGTCAGCTCTTCACTGCTTAAGGTAGGCGATTTCGTGATAGCCATAGGCAACCCCTACGAGCTCGTCGGCTCCATGACGACTGGCGTCGTCAGCCAGCTGGGCAGAGCGGTTCCCGAAGACTTGGCAGGCGGATACTCAATCGCAAACGTCATACAAATCAGCGCGCCCCTCAATCCCGGCAACTCGGGCGGTCCTCTGCTGAACTCTAGAGGTCAAGTAGTAGGAGTCACGTTCGCCATAGTCGCCAATTCGACAGGAGTGGGCTTCGCCATTCCCTCGAACACGGTTCTCCGCGAAATCGCTTGGCTCGTGACCGGCGACAGCTATCCTCATTCTTGGTTGGGAGTGAGTGGGAAAGACATGACCTACGAGATAGCTCAGGAAATGGGCACCTCAACCACTTGGGGATGGCTAATAACAGGCGTGATTGCCTACAGCCCTGCCGCCAGCGCCGATTTAAGACCTGATGACATAATCCTCGCCATTAACAGCACGCGGATAATAAGCGGCGCCGACATCTCCAACTACCTCGAAGAATACACCTTCCCAGGACAGACTATCGAAGTAACAGTCGAAAGAGACGGCTCTGAAAGGCCGCCTATTCTCTTGACTTTGGGAACCCGCCCGCAGCTAGGCTAAACGATATAATCGTTAAGATAGGCTTCGCGGCTTGGCGATAATTTCCTTCACTTCTAGGTCGAAGAACCTGCTGGAATTTGCAGGCCTTATCAGCAGTGCAGTGTCTGCGCCTCTGCCCGAACCCGCAACAGCTACCACCTCCCTATCCACAGGTATCAAGCCCGCGTCGGCAGCCATCAAAACAATCTCCACGCAAACCTTCGTCCTTCACCGAACAGCCTCAACGTGTTCGCAATAATTTCCAGGGGCTCTATGGTGCCAAATTCCTTTCTGATTGCCCTCTCGGCGCCGCTCAGAGCGTGGGGGGCCGTCAGAATCTTTGCGACGTTAGCCAAGATTTGTTGTCGGTTCTCTTCCGTCAACTCTTGCACTCCTGGCTGTGAGAAGCCAGAATGGTGAGTTACTGCGACCAAGTTGAAGCCCTTTAACAGCTTAGAAGCGTGGATTCCTTTTCTCCAGTCGTGGAAGCAACTACGACGTCTTTTACGCCAGCCTTCTCTGCATATTCTTTCACAGCCTTCAACAAAGCTTCAGTGTTTTGCCTGCCCGCAGCTTCGAAGTAGATGGTTTTGCGCTCTACATGGCTCATGCTTCATCAACCCGTAATTCCATAGGTTCTGTAGTTATTCTCTTTTTTGTCCCACGAGGAGAAAGTGCTCGGCACCACCAACCACTGCGGGGTGTGTGCATGTTTCTAACACCGTTTCAAGCCATAGTTTCCACTTTTCAGCGTCCTTGCTCAGTTTGTTTGTTGCTCTTCGTTGGTGTGAGGACAAGCCTTCTAGCCCAGCCATCTCTAAAGTTTGAATGCCATGTTTCTCGGCGAGCTCCGTCAACTCTTCGGGCAGGAACCAGTGAGCCGTCGTGAAGCCCTTACCGCTTATGCCCGGAACATAATCTCCCGTCTCCCAGTGGGTTTTGATGTACTGCATTTCGTGGGGATAATCAGTAAGCATAGATTTGAGCAGGCCTATTCTTCCGATGACTGAGATGAAGATGGGAGCGTATTTTTTAGCCACACGAACTAGCTCTTTCATCGCTTTGTCTCTTTCGTCTCTTTCCAGAAGATGCGTAAGGGGGGCTCCTAAACAAAGAACAGCGTCAAAGGCTTTGCCGCCGAACATCGATAAATCCGCGATGGAGCCTTCAACAACCTGTTTTACCTTGCTTTGCACCTCGGCTTCTCTGATATGCCTCTTGGCAATCTTCAACATGCGGGCGTAACATCCAACAGAACAACGTCGTAGCCTCTTCTTGCAAGCTCGATGGTGTATCTTCCCGGTCCGCCTCCAGCATCAAGCACCAAGCCGCTTTTTGGGAGGTATTTTTCGAGAAAATGCATCGTTACCGTGAACTCTATTCGGCGGTAGGCGTCACGGTTTAGGCGCCTCCACTCGGCGCTTGCCATCTTTGTGTACCAGTCTTTAACCATAGCTTCTGGCCGCATCTCATCTTTCATTATCGCGTCCTGCTTTAGACTGGTGTTTTCCCGAGGGGTTTTCGCTTCAACTCGGTTCCGCAGATCTCACAGAATTTCCGTTGAAAGTCTGCTGGGTACTTGCGGTGGCAAGCAGGACAGTAGAGTGTCCAGCGAAAACGGTAGCGGATGCCAAAAGTCATCAGGGGCGCAAACTCGATGCCCAGCTGGTTTGCCACGTTCTGTATGGAATAATCGTCCGTTACTATCTGAGGCCTGAATCCACCGTCTTTGAGCTCCAACGCCAACGCCAAAACTTGTCTATCAGCACCTGAGAGGAAGAGCAAGTCGCCCACGGTTTTTGACGACGCTTTAATCTTTTCAACATACTCTGCCTTGGGTGTTTTGACTTTCAGTTTTCCGTTTTCGACGGCGGCGTTGAATCGGGTCCAGGGCAGTGAGTTGGCGAGAAGCTCGTTCTTGACTTCAGGAACCGAATACTGGGGCTCTTGGACTGAGAGGGGCTCGAAACCAGCGATGAAGGCAGAAGTGTCTAAAACGATTATTTTCTGCTTCTCTATTTCTGGCATCATCTTCTTCCCTTCGGGTAGAGCAATCGGCTCTCCAACCGCCCGTAAAACTTCTCTTCAAAACGGATGAACGACGTTACATTGGATGATTTTGTAACCGTCACCCGTGGTCTTCGCTTCTTCAGAAGCTTCCTGTAATAACCGTCAACCACGACGAGTGCGTGTCGGGGTCTCTCTATCTCCACAGTTAATGTCGAGTTCTCGGAGAAAACTATGGGCGGGAAAGGCGTGAGTGGGCATACTGGGGTGATGACGAAAACGTCGGTTTCAGGGTCCAAGACCGGTCCGCCTGCCGCTATCGAGTATCCCGTTGAGCCAGTCTGCGAAGCAACCAATAATCCATCAGCTCGAACGTCTAGAACCCTACTGCCGTCTTTCCAAAGGTCCGCGTACAACAGCTTTACTGGGGCGTCTGCAGATATGAAAACTTCGTTCAACGCGTCTGGCAATTCTTCGTCTTCGACAGAAGCAGCCAGCTTCTTGCACCGTTCGAGCATAAAATTCCCTTCCAAGACTCTGTCCACTGCAGTCACTGCGTCTTTCGGGGCTACTTCTGCTAAGAAGCCTCGTTCACCCATGTTGATGGCGAGTATTGGGGGTTCGGGCTTTGGAATCTGAATGCACGTTCTAAGGATGGTGCCGTCGCCGCCTACAGCGACGATGAAATCTGGCTTCCACTCTTCAAGTGGCACAGCCATGTCAACAGTGTCAATACGCTTAGCGATTTCTGGGTCTACGACTGTTTTTAGCCCTCTTTCTTCGAGGTGACGCTGCAGTTTCTTTGCTAGGTCGAAAGCTTTCTTCTTGTCGTTCCGAGCAGTCAGCCCCACGCTCTTAAACGCCATAACCATCGCATCTAAACCCTACAGCAACCTTAATCTATTTATTTTAGTTGTTAAACATTGCTGTGTAAAAGCTAGACGCTGGGATAAGATGAGTAAACCTGTAGATGTTGGAACTCTCCGTGTCGGGGGATACGTAATCATCGACAACGAGCCCTGCCGCGTCGCAAGCCTCACCAAATCCAAGCCTGGCAAACACGGCTCAGCCAAAGCCAGAGTCGTAGCCATAGGCGTCTTCGACAGCGCCAAGAGAACCTTCGTCAAACCCGTGGACGCACAGATTGAAGTGCCCATGATTGAGAAAAAAGCTGGCCAAGTCATCGCACTGTTGCCCAACGCAGTCCAGATAATGGACATGGAAAACTACGAAGTCTTCGAAGCGGTGTACCCTGACGAAGAAGAGTTGAAACAGAAGCTGGCATCAGGAGTCGAGGTTGAATATTGGCGCATCCTGGGAAGGACTAAGATAATGCGCGCCAAGGGTTAGCCGTCCATTCTTTTCATCTTTTGTGAAGCTGAAAACGTTGAAGAATGTAAAACACATTCGGCTGAAGCGTGGAATGACCGTTGCTCAGCTCGTTGAAGAGATGGACGCCTGCGGAGTTCTAGGCGCCGGAAAGATAGGGAAGGCAACAGAGCTTGTGACAAGAATGTTCAAAGACCCAGACTACACAGTCTTCCTAACCCTGGCTGGTGCGCTCGTGCCAGGCGGCTTGAGGAACATAATCGCTCAACTAATCGACGAAGGACACGTAGACGTGGTAGTAACCACAGGTGCCAACATGGTTCACGACATGGTCGAAGCCTTGGGCTACAGGCATAAAGTCGGCACGTTTAAAGCTGAAGACGAACGCCTTAGAGGAAAAGCCATCGGCAGAATCGGAGACATCTACATTGAGCAGAAAGCCTTCAAAGGCTTGGAGAAATGGCTTTATCGCTTGCTTGAAGAGATGCCCGAACAGAAGCGTCAACGAATCTCCCCCTCAGACCTCTTTTTAGAAATCGGAAAACGCATAAAAGACAAGAACTCCATCTTAGCGACGGCCGCCAAAAAGAACGTGCCCATAATATGTCCTGGACTGCCAGACTCGATAGCTGGGTTTCAGCTCTGGGTCTACGGACAAGACAAGAAACTAATTCTCGACCCCTTGAGCGACGTGTCTAAGCTCGTGGACAAGGTTTATGAGGCTAAAAAATCGGGCATCATAATCTTGGGCGGCGGATGGCCAAAACACTTTGCCCTGTTCGCCAACACCTTCCGTGAAGGAGTAGACGCGGCAGTTCAGATTACTATGGACCGACCTGAGCCAGGGGGCTTGAGCGGTGCTTCTCTGGAAGAAGCTGTCAGCTGGAGCAAAGTCAAGGCTGGAGAGAACACCGTTACGGTTGTCTGTGACGCCACTATCGCGTTTCCGCTTATCGTAGCCGCTGCCCTAGAGGGAGTCTAGATTCCCCACCAGTCCCAGCCTGCTTTGTCGAAGGCCAGATAGAGTACGGCTAGGGCTATGCCCCACACGAAGGCTATCACGGCGTAGCTTAAGGGGAACTGAACATTGTCGAGGGCAACCCACGCAGTGATGCCGAAAACTCCTAAGAGGATGAAGACGAAGATGAAAAAGTAGATGGCGTTTCTCACTGACAAGCTGGTCGAGACTCCTAGATACCTCCTATCTTAAGTGCATCTATTGTTAAAATTTTCCGTCGGCTACAGCAAAAGAATCTACTTGCGTTAACCCAAAATACGTGTCTCTAATTGACTCATTCGATTTTGATTTCGCTATCCTTCTTTCTGGGAAGCCTAACCTCGAGGATGCCCTTCTTGAACTTTGCCTCCTTCTTCTTCATGTCGACTGCTACTGGAATGCGTGTTTGGCAGTTGAAGGTTGAGAATTCCCCCCTCTGGTGGATGATGCCTAAATCCTCGCAGCATACTCTACGCTTCATCTTTGCGCTTATTTCAAGGGTCTTTTCGTCGATGGGCTCAACTTTTACTGAGTCGGGGTCGGAGGAGGGAAGGTCTGCGGTGACGATTACTTCGTTGGGAGTGACAGAAACGTTGCACAAGGGTTCGATGGTGTGGGCTTCAACGTTCCAACTTGGGCGTTCAGCGGATGGTTCTTCTGCGAGTGCTTCCGTCTCTTCCATGTATTCTTTAATCAAGTCGAAGATTGATCGTCTTTTGCTGCTTGACATCGTCTCGCTCCCTCCTCTAAATGTAGAGGGGCAGATCGCTCTCTTGCCCTTTGTTCATCTTGGTCAACTCCTTTTGAGTGCGCTTCATCATGTCCTTCGCTCGAAGCCTGATCTCTTCTCCTTTCTCAACAAGCTTTGAAACATCCACTTTTATGCCCGTGATGTTGGAAAACTGTCTTAGTGCGACTGCCGCGGCTTCTGGGTCTGGATAGTTGTAGAAGGATTGGGCGAGCAGAGCCGCAGCTGGGATGTCGCGTTCGGCGCAGTAGCGCATGACTAACGCTTGAGGTCCAACCATGAAGCCTTCTTTCAACACGCTGACTTTGTGATTTTCCAAGAAATTAATCATGTCTAAACTCGATGCGGTGCCAAACACTTCTGGGTTTTCGATTTCTTGGCGGTTCTGCACGGGTATCCCGCCTATCGGGATGATCATCTTGAATTTCTTCGATTTTCCCCATTCTACGAAATCTCGCATTAAGCGTTGAACTCCCTTCGCTGGAATTGCCGTTTCCGAGATGGTGACGAGGAGGTTGCCGTTTCCAAAGATGCGCATCGGCGCTTGAGGCAACCCCTTGTGTAGCACCACGATGGGCGGCAACAAGTCCGAGTCTACGTAAGCCATTTCCGCTAAGTTGAGTTCCGATATGACGTATGACGATGCCAGCACGCCCACAAGACCGACGTCTGGGAACCCGCAGAGCATCGTAGCTCCGGAAGAAATGGGTTTCTTTTCGACGAAATTTATGGGAATCGTCAAAGAAGTTCCTCTCTAACCTTTTAAGTCATCGAGGCATTACAAAAAAGGTTGTGGTAAACCCAAATCCTATTTAAGTACCCACCGAGTTTTAAGGATAAAGTGAGAAGCATGGCGCTTGAACATCTGGGCTCATCCATCTACGGTGCCCTAAAGAAGGTTTTCAAAGCAGCCGTCGTGGACGAAGCCACGGTGAAGGAACTCGTCCGCGACATTCAGCGGGCACTTCTGCAAGCCGACGTAAACGTGCAGCTAGTTCTCAACATATCCAAGCAAATTGAAGACCGCGCCTTAAAGGAGGAGCTTCCACCGGGCATCTCTCGAAAAGAGCATGTTGTGAAGGTGGTTTACGAGGAGATAACCCGCTTTCTAGGAGAGAAGCCTGCTCCGCTGAAAGTTGAGCCCGGCAAACGCCGCGTCATCATGCTCGTGGGCATTCAAGGCTCAGGGAAGACTACCGCTTCTGCCAAACTTGCCCGATACTTGCAGAAGAGGGGGCTGAAGCCCGCCTTAATCTGCGTAGACACGTTTAGGCCAGGCGCTTTCGACCAGATGAAACAGCTGGCTAGCCGCATCAACGTCCCCGTGTATGGCGACCTGAAATCGAAAAACGCTGTGGACATCGCTCGGAGAGGGTTGAAGGAATTTGAGAACCGAGACGTAGTGATAATCGACACTTCGGGTCGTCATAAAGAGGAGAAAAGCCTCATAGACGAGATGAAGCAGCTGGAGCGGGCCATCAAGCCAGACGAGGTTATGCTCGTCATAGACGGAACCATTGGGCAGCAAGCCTCAACTCAGGCTAAGGCTTTTCACGATGCTACTCCTATTGGCTCAATCTTAGTGGCTAAACTCGACGGCTCTGCCAGGGGAGGCGGAGCGCTATCGGCGGTTGCAGCCATCGGCTCCCCTATCAAGTTCATCAGCACGGGCGAAAAAATCGAGGACATCGAAGCCTTCGTTCCCTCTCGTTTCGTCGGGCGTCTGCTGGGCATGGGAGACCTCGAGAGTCTCATAGACAAGGTCCGTGAAGCCGAGATTAAAGTCCCCGAGAAAAAAGCCAAGCAGATACTCAGTGGCAAATTCACCCTAACCGACATGTACGACCAATTCGAAGCCATGAAAGGCATGGGTCCCTTCAAACACATCTTAAAGATGCTACCAGGCATGTCCTACGACATTCCGGAAGACATGATTGAAACAGCTCAAGACCGCTTGGAGAAATGGCGAGTCATCATCCAATCCATGACCCCGAAGGAAAGGGAAAACCCCAAAATCTTCTCTTCCTCGCGTGTACGCCGGGTGGCGAGGGGTTCTGGCACGTCGGAGAAAGAAGTTAAGGAGCTTCTGCAACAATACGCTATGATGCGGCGGATGATGAAACAACTGCGACGCAAGAAGCTTCCCTTCTTAGGGGGAAAGAAGCTCCCACAAGGTTTCAGGTAGGCAGCAAAACCCATGGATATTCTCGATAAAGCCGCGCAGATGCTGACTGAGCATCCCCTCTGCAACCACTGCTTGGGCAGACAATTCGCCCTTCTCGGCTACGGCGTAGAAAACGAGGACCGCGGCGAGGCAGTCAAGCTACTCCTCACCATGAAGGGGCATCGACTCTCGCTCGCTAAAGACAAGGAAGGGATTGTTCTGCTGAAGACCCTCGTTGCTCACGGCTCCTTCGACATGGCTGATGACATTCTGAAGCGCTTCAAGAAACGTGCCCAAGTAAGGAAGCGGTGTTTTCTCTGCGAGGGAAAGTTCGAGAACATAAGCGAACTAGCAGACACGGCTGCGAAAAAGCTGGCAGAGTACGAGTTTACCACCTTCTTGGTCGGCGTAGAACTACCCCTAGAGGTGGCGGAGCGAGAAGACGAGTTCAAAGCACACTTTAATGTTACTCACGGAGAGAGCATGAAAAGCCAACTCAGCCGCGACATCGGAAAACGAATCAGCGAGATAACCACGAAAGAAGTAGATTTCAAAACCCCTGATGTGGTCGTTCTCGCCAACCCCTTCACCAACCGAACCCAGCTGCAGATAAACCCCCTCCACATATCTGGCAGATACCGAAAACTCCTACGCGGCATTCCCCAGTCACGCTGGCTATGCAGAGAATGCAGAGGAAAGGGTTGTGAAAAATGCGGTTGGACTGGCAAGAAATATCAGGAATCGGTTGAAGAACTCATAGGTATCCCAATCCTAAAGAAGACGGAAGGAAGGGAGATTGCCCTCCACGGCGCTGGCAGAGAAGACATCGACGCTCGCATGCTAGGCTCCGGGCGTCCCTTCGTCTTGGAGGTTAAGGAGCCCAAGAAACGCTTCCTCGACTTGCGAAGACTCGAACAAGCAATCAACAAGGGTGCAAAGGGAAAGGTTGAGGTGCGTAGCCTTCGCTTTGCCGATAAGAGCGTGGTTAGGCGGTTTAAGAAGGCTGAGGCGGCTGAGAAAATCTATCGGGCTATCGTAGAGTTTGACCGCGACGTTTCTGACGAGGAGCTGAAGAGAATAGAACCGGCTCTTTCTGACGCTGCCATTAGCCAGCAGACACCCCGCCGTGTTCTGCATCGCCGTGCCGATTTGACACGGGAAAAGTACATATATGAGGCAAAAGTAAAGAGGTTGTCACGTAACCGAGCGAAAATAAGAGTGCGTTGTCAAGGAGGCCTCTACATAAAAGAGTTAGTTACTGGAGATGAGGGTCGAACAAACCCTAGCATAGCAGGCATCCTAAACATCAAGGCTACGCCTCTCCAGTTGGACGTGTTAAGAGTGATTGCAGGAGAAGAGGAATGAAAGCAAAAGGGTACCGTCACAGAACCCGTTCATTGCTGAGGAGAAGAGTGAGAGAGAAAGGCAAGACGGGTCTGAGCAAGATACTCCGAGAATACAAGCAAGGAGACCGGGTGGTCGTTAAGCTGGACCCAAGCGTCCACAAGGGCATGCCCCACCGCCGTTTCCACGGAAAAATCGGCGTGATAGCAGACGCCAGAGGACAAGCCTACGTGGTAAACGTCACGCAGGGCAAGGCAGTGAAAGAAATCATAGTGCGCCCCGAACACCTTGAACCCTTCAAGGCATAGCTCTAGGAGGATAGAAGATGCCTAGAAAAGCTTTGAAAGAGAAGATATTAACAGTGCCCGAAGTCAAGCAACTGCTAGAAGCCATCGGAGAAGAAAAACTAGACCAGTTTCAACGCCGCGCCCTCGATTACACGGCAAAATTCGCCAAAGTAGACGCAGAAGACGCTGGAAAGCTTGTGAAGGGCTTGGTGGAAAAGTTCGGATTCGAAGAAGAGGAAGCGGTGCAGATGGTTAACTGCATGCCCGAAAGCATTGAGGAGATTCGTGTTTTCTTCGCGGGCGGCCGAAAGATTGTGGAAACACAGAAATTGGAAGAAATCTTAAAATTCTTGAACCAGTATCGGAAAAAGGAATAATAGCTTTCACCGCACAATAGCATATTATTTCAGTTAAAGGGGCTGGAGAAGAGGGCATGGAGAAGAGATACGAAGAACACGCCTACGTACTGGACGTTCTACCTCACGGTCGCGCGGGAACAAGGCCTGGCTATCGCCCAGGCGCGGTTGTCCAAGTGGTAGGGGAAGGCTTCTTCACTCTCCTAGAAGCTATCGTGAAAGAAGGCTTAGTCCTCAAGCCCAACGACCGAGTCTACGTCGGGAAAGAAAAACGGGCGGAAATCACCTACATCATCGGCAGAGTCGGCTTCAAAGAGTTGACCGCGAACGCAAAGATGGAACTGCCAAACGTGATTGAAAAGATTGTCCTGACACGGGAACGATGGTTTGTCAACTTCTTCAACACCGCTCAAGCGGTGACTCCCCGCATGCATGCCATGGAACTCATCCCCGGCATAGGCAAGAAGTACATGTGGCAAATAATCAACGAACGCGACCGAAAGCCCTTCGAGAGCCTCGAAGACCTGCAGAAACGCACCAACATACCCGACCCGGCGAAGCTGATATCCAAACGGGTCATAGAAGAGTTGAGTGGAGAGAGTAAGTACCGACTGTTTACTCGGGCGCCCTAGTGAATCCTCAATGAGCCTCTACCAAAAAACAAAGCATCTTATACGTAGCTATGGGATTCTTCCAAAGAAGCGTTTTGGTCAGAGTTTCATGGTCGACGACACACACTTGGAGCGAATGTGCTCTCATGCGTCTTTAGAGCGTTCAGACGTTGTTCTTGAGGTGGGCGCGGGTTTTGGCTTTCTTACGCGTCTTCTCGCTCAGAGAGTGAGGAGAGTCGTCGCTGTGGAGGCAGACGCTAGGTTGGTGAAGGTCTTGCAGAGCGAGCTCGCTGACTTGGACAACGTAGAGTTGATAGAAGGCGACGTTCTCAGAGCCACCGTACCCGTTTTCAACAAGGTGGTTTCCAACCCGCCCTTCTCCATCTCTTCCCCTCTGCTCTTCTGGCTCCTCGATCGATCTTTTAACTGCGCTGTTTTAACTTTTCAGAAAGAGTTTGCCAGACGCCTCGACGCATCAGTAGGCAGCAGGGATTACAGTCGTTTAACCGTTTCCACGTATTATCGTGCCGATGTGGAATTGCTGGACAACGTTCCTAAAGAGGCGTTTCATCCTCCGCCCGAAGTGGATGCAGTCATAGTGCGCTTAAAGCTCAAAGAATCGCCGCCCTTCGAGGTGAACGACGAGAAGGTCTTCGACGAAGTCGTGCGAACCCTGTTCACGCAGCGTAACAGAAAAGTCCGAAAAGCCCTCCTGCCCCTCGTTCAAAAGTACGGGTTGAAAGATACGGTAACTGCCCTTCTGCCCTTTCAAAACAAGCGTGTTCGGGAGTTGGCGCCCGAAGACTTCGGAGCGTTAGCCAATGAACTCTCAATGTAAGAAGGTCTTTTTCGGAAAGTATGTGTTTGAAGTTTCTGAAGAGGTTTACGAGCCTGCCGAAGACACTTTTCTCTTAGCCCGCAACTTGGCCATAAACGAAGGCGAAAGAGTCTTAGACATGGGCACTGGCTGTGGCATTCTTGCCGTGATGGCCGCTGAAAAAGCGAGTAGAGTGGTGGCGGTGGATGTGAACCCTCGCGCCGTGATTTGTGCACAGAAAAACGCTGAACTCAACGGTGTTACGACAAGAGTTGAAATTCGTCGAGGCAACCTATTTGCAGCAATCAAACCCGAAGAAAAATTCGACCTAATACTCTTCAACGCACCCTACTTGCCCGTAGAGCCTGACGAGGGAAAAAGTTGGGCTGAAAAAGCTTGGGCAGGAGGGAAGACGGGACGAAAGATTATTGACCGATTTATCACCAACGCTGCAAAATATCTCTCTGAGAACGGACGTGTCTTGTTAGTGCAGTCGAGCCTTTCAGACATCGAAGAAACGTTAAGACGGTTCTCACAGCACAAAATGCACGCCGCAATAGTCGATAAAGAAAAACTGGCTTTTGAAAGAATCGTGTTGATAGAGGCTAGAAAACTGCAAGTTCTGAACCATTGAACCTCAAGTACAACCTCTTTCGGGCGTGTTAGAAAGTTTTTTATTTGGTTCTTCGAGAATTACGAGTCAGGTGTTGATTATGGGAAAGAAAGGCAGAGAAATAGTGGAATTCGACGTAGACCAAATACTGAAAGACTTGAATGCGGCTTACGCAGACGAATGGATAGCTTTCTTCTACTACACATGGGCTGCAGACTATATCGAAGGGCTCTGTTTTCCAAACGTAGCCAGCAAACTAGACGAGATAGCCAAAGAAGAGTTTGAGCACGTGAGCGAGTTGGCGGACAGAATCTTCGAGCTGGGCGGAGAGCCCGAAAGAGACCTCGAGGACCTGCAGAAGATAGCCAACTGCAAGAAAGTCGTGTTTCCGAAGAACGAGAGAGACCTCGAAGGCGTGCTCAAAGCCCTCGCAGACGCCGAAGGATGCGCCATCGACGTCTACAACAAGTTCATCAAGAAGATATCCCCCTGCTACAAGATGGACATCCGAACCTTCCACCTGCTGGAACACATTCTCTCAGAAGAGGTTGAGCACGAAGAAGCCTTCGAAAACCTGATGCCGAAGAAACTCAAAGAACCCAGGAAAGCCAAAGCTAGGGCTAAGAAGTAGCAGGCTCTATTTTTTTCTCTTTTTTTCGTACCGCTCAGCGCATTTGGCGCAGCAGAACACGTGTTCTTTACCGTCGATTACTCTAGTGTAACTTGCAAACTCGCACTTGTCACCTGCTATTTCCACGTTGCATTGTTCACACTGTACGAATTTGGTCATTTTTTGGCTGCCTCCGTCTTCCTCTGATAGTCTTTTATGGCTTCGTGAAGCGCGTCTGCCGCCAAGTTTGAGCAGTGCATCTTTATCGGTGGAAGACCGCCCAAGCTGTCTGCGACGTCTTGTCGACTAATCTTCAACGCCTCCTCCAAAGTCTTGCCCTTAGCCAGCTCGGTTATCATGCTGCTCGTGGCGACCGCTGCGCCGCAGCCGAAGGTCTTGAACTTGATGTCAGCGATGCGGCTGTCCTTGACTTTGATGTATATGGTCATCATGTCCCCGCACACGGGGTTTCCCACGGTGCCTACGCCGTCGGCGTCTGGAATCTCTCCCACGTTTCGAGGGTTTCGAAAATGTTCCATGACCTTTTCGCTATACACTTTCCCTCAACTCTTTGGGCGTTAATGGAGACATGATGCGCAGCCTTTTAACTATATCGGGCAGCAAACCCACCACATAATCTACATCTTCTTCACTGTTCTGCCTGCCCAACGTGAACAGCAGCGACCCATGCGCCTCTTCGTGCTTCAGACCGATGGCAAGTAGCACATGGGAGGGCTCTAACGTCTTGGCGGTGCACGCCGACCCCGAAGAAGCCGCCACGCCTGCCATGTCCAGGTTGAGGAGCATCGACTCACCCTCGACGAAGCTGAACCGCACTGCCACGTTGTTGGGCAACCGTTTAGACGGATGCCCGTTCAGAAAAGAGTAAGGAATCTTCTCCAAGAGTTCCTTGACAAACCTGTCCCGCAGTTTGCTGAGCCGTTTGCTCTCTGTTTCCATTTCAGCCTTCGCCAACTCTGCCGCTTTTCCTATGCCCACGATGCCTGGTAGGTTCTCCGTGCCCGACCTTAGCCCATACTCTTGACCCCCGCCGTAAATTAGTGGCTCCAACCGTGTTCCCTTCTTGATGTAAAGCGCTCCGACTCCTTTCGGTCCGTACATGTCGTTAGAGGACAGAGTTAACAAGTCGACGCCTTCCCTCTGTACATCAATCTGAATTTGCCCTACTGCGGCTGTAGCGTCTACGTGCAAGTAGGCCTTCTTGGCGTGCACGATTTCGCTTATTTCCTTTATGGGTTCGATGGTGCCGATTTCTCCGTTCGCATACATAACAGAGACGAGAACTGTTTCATCGGTCAGCTCCTCCTTCAAGGCTTCAAGGCTGACCAAGCCGTATTCATCAACTGGCAGAAAGGACACCTTAAACCCTTGCCGCATCAAGTACTTGCAGACGTTCATGACCGACATGTGCTCTATACTAGTGCATATGATGTGCTTCCCACGATCTTGGCTTCTAGCCGCAACACCCCTGATAGCCCAGTTGTTGCTCTCAGTGGCACACGAAGTGAAGACAACTTCCTCGCTCTTCGCAGCATTAATCAGCGCAGCCACTTTTTCACGGGCATCTGCAAGCCCTTTCCTCGCTTCTTGAGCAAAAGAATGCAGAGAAGAAGGGTTTCCGTAAGACTTCTCAAAGTAAGGCACCATGGCTTCTAAGACGCGTGGGTCGACGGGCATGCCCGCAGTATGGTCCATGTAAACCTTCCTCATCGCAGAATCCTCTCATCTTCCCTTCTTTCTTATCAGAAAGTGGATTTTGTTTCCTTCCTTCCGCATCTCTAATATTTCGTGACCCAACCGTTTGGCTAAGCTTTGTATGTCTCTTTCTGCTGCTGGGTCGTCTGCCCAAACCTCTAAAGTTTCGCCCACTTCCATCTTGTCTAATTCCAGTCGTGTTCTGTAGACGGGCTCCGGACAGAAAAGCCCCAAGCAGTCTAACGTTCTGTCCGCTTTAACGCCTCTTTTCAAAGGGTGTTCCCAAGTTTCTTCTGCGAAGGGCTAAGAAAAGGTTTACTCTAAACAAGCAAAACGTAGCCGCCAAAAGATTTTTTGCAGCTTTTCTACGCAAGTGCTCATTTAGTTTCTATCTCAACAGCAACACCATGCTTTACGAGAACCTTGGCGTTTTCAACGGGCAAAGTCGCCACGTCTTCCGCCGAGAAAGGACCGTAGACCTTCAAATCGGCGCCCACGACGGCTGGGATTTCTTGTAGAAACCGTAATAGAACTCTTTTTTGTGGCAGGGTTTTTTTCTCAATCTCTGAGGTTTTCCCCCGTAAAAAATCCTTCAACAGGGACTGAAAATTCTCAAACGTAGGCGAAAGCTCGAGAAACAATCGTTCTTCTTCTGACGTTAGCGCTTCTTTCTCAAGAGATTCTGCAGAGGCTGCACGATCTATTATTTTCTGGAAACGGAGTTTAACGAGTTCTTCCATCAGCCGTTTAACGTTTGCCAGCTCTTGTGAAATGAGCCTTGCTTTGGCAGATTTCTGGTCGAGCATACGCCCTTCTCTTCGAATCTGCCCGACGTAGTCAGCCACTCGGTCGTAGAAATCTTTGGAAAGCCTCTGCAACTCCGCGTTTTCCTTTTCTTTCAGCCAAGCATCATAGAGCCTATCATACACGACTATTCCACCACCCGTGCTGCGCCTTTACAGAGGAGAAACAAGGCTGCTGCAGTGGGCAACTCCACGCGTGAAGCATTCTTGAAAGGTCCATAATGTCTGTCTCTTATCCGAAACTCGGGCGCCTCGACGACATCCACAGTCATCTCTCCTTCTTCGAAGGCAACTGCCCCCTTCAACGGGTCAAACGCATCCAAGCCCTTTATAGGAGCTTCCATCTTCAAAAAACCCGTCTTCCCATGCAGGCTTCCAGCCAAACGAATCAATCGATGAATATCCGTCGTGACAACCGTGTCAATCTTTGCAGACTGTTTATCCACAGCCCATTGGACAATCTTCTGCCAGTTTTTCTGTCCCACACCCCTCATGCCAAGCCACCCCTCCTTATCCAACCTTTCTAGGAGCGTATCCTTGTTTTTGAACAGGTAATCAGAGCTTCTCTTGCCTAAGCCTAGCCTCTCGACGTCGTTAGGGGTTGCCTTCGTTAGAAGCCTACGAATCCCACTGGCTACGCGTCTTCTCCAACCCACTGGGCTGGCTCCAACCACTACTCTTTCTCCCTCCATCAACCCGTGCAATCTTTCGTCGAAGCCCAAGCCGATGACATAATCAACTATCTCTTTGCGCGCCAAGGAATCAAGTAGACTGATGCCTTCGCTCTCCACGTGCACGTGGTAGCCACGATTTCCACTAAAATATACCCTTACTTCATCGTCTGCAAAGCCAAAGTCATCCACTAACAAGTCTACAAGTCTAATCGTTTCGTCTTTAGCCGATTCTAGACATTCATCACAAGCCCAGCTTCTCGCGTCGAACCGTGCTTCGCCGCAGGCAGGGCATCCATCGGGAGAGGGACCCTTGCCGGCAAAACCACAATTGGTGCAGACCCAACTATCGTGAATTTTGCCACAAGGTGTGGGAATGTGGTCAGCGTCGATGTCGAACACCAAATCCGCCCCCAGCCAGCCTTTCTTCTCCATCTCTTTCTCGGGGTCTTCATAGTATGCACTGGAGTAGTATATGTCGGATGGGGTTGTGTTGTTCAAGAATGATTTAAGGGCGGTGACATTTTCGAACTTTCTGTGTCTCAGCATGGTTCCCTTCTTGAAGAGAAGAAACCCAAACTCACGTCTTTCTATTTTGCTAGGAACGTTAAGTTTGATGTTTTTATCTGCGTAGTATTGGGCAAACTTGTTGCGAACAGCCTCTAATGACGGCGAAAACATGGTCTTTCATCTATGTCTCAGTTCAGGTCTGGGTAGAGTTAAGAATGAGTAAACTTGGAATAAATCCTTATTGTCTCAGCCATTTTGTCAACTAACCTCTGAAGAGCCATCTTCCTTCAACGTTTGCTTAAATAAGGTAATAACGCTATCAGGAGATTGTCACTAACCTTTCATTAAGTTGTTGCTCAAAACAACGTTCCGAAAGATTTTATACAAGTATTGAGGAGAGTAGTCTCTCTAAGCAATTACGTTGCAAGGCAAAGGTGCGACCATTGAAACCTATGTCGAATACTTCACTTGTAACGCATGGAAAAAAACAGCGACCTCCACGCATGCACAACGAAGAGAGTGTAGTCCACTTCATAAAAGTGAACCCCGTCCGAGGTGGTGTACAAAAGGCAGTGGAAGCAGCTATGCGACCTCTGTGGGAAAGTCGCATGCTAAAGGGAACTAAAATTTTTGTCAAAGTCAACCTTATTTCCTCAGAATACGTTCCTGGGCAGTGCACCTCTCCAATGGTTTTAGACGAGGTTCTAAAGGAATTAACTGAGCGTGGCTATAGTGTGACTTTTGGTGATGCTGATCTTGCGGCGGCACGACAATGCAACAAAGCGGCGAAAGTTTGGGGACATATGAAACTTGCTAAAAAATACGGCGCACGTTTCCAAAACCTCTCGGAGGATGAATTGATAAAGGTCAAGTTAAATGGCAAGGTCTTCAAAACACTCGACATTCCTAAATCTGTTCTCGAAGCAGACAGCATACTTAACTTGCCAGTCATGAAAACACACTGCTTGACAGGATTGACCTGTGCGCTCAAACATTTTTGGGGCGTCGTTCCCAGAGTACGTCACCAATACCATCTGGTTGTGAACGACGCAATCGCCGACATAACGAGTTTTTTGAGACCTAAGATCGCATACACAGTGGCAGATGGCACCATAGCCATGGAGGGTAATGCGCCTCGTACAGGGATACCGAAAATATGCAACGTGATATTGGCTTCTGCTGATCCAGTGGCTTTGGATGCAGTTGTCTCGGAGTACATGGGAATGCCGGTCCCAGAACACTTGAAAGTTGCCGCGGAGCGTGGCGTAGGCTTACTCAACTATACCCTTAAAGGTGACGAATTTAAGCCCAACCCCTTCGTCTTGCCCGACCCGGATAAGCAACCCATTTTCAAATGGGAGATGGCGTTTCGCAGATCTGTCTTAAAACCAATCATGTTCGACACGTCTATGTTTGAAATATTTGCTTGGGTCGCGACGAAGTACAACAGTTTTTGGTACTACAGACGGGAAGGAATAAGATACACAGAAAAAATCGCGAACACATGGTATGCGAGAGAACTGGCACCATTCTTAAAATTCTAGAGGGTCTCTGGGTGAAGACAGCGGTCGTTCTGGGAGGAGGCTTGTCTGGCTTAGCTGCAGCTTCAGCACTTTCAAAGAATAGCTTCAAAACACTCTTGCTGGAAAAAGACGACGTTCTCGGCGGTTTAGCGTCAAGCTATTCGATCGACGGAGACCATGTTCCCAAGACTTACCATCATGTTATGTATGGTGATCAAGTTACTCTTAGAATAATACGTGAACTTGGCTTAGAAAGCAATCTGTACTGGAGAAAATTGAAGGTTGGCTTCTATTCTAAAGGAAAATCTTACGATTTTTCTTCTTCTCTGTCGATTCTAAAGTTTAAGCCCTTGAGCCTCTGGGGGCGCGTGAAATTTGGCTTGTTGGTTTTAAAAGCGAGACGAAAAGCAGATTGGCGGGAGTTGGATGGAATAAGCGTTGAAGACTACTGCAAGGCAACCGCGGGTGAAGAGGCTTACAAGCTAATAAACTACATCGTTCAAGCAAAGTTTGCCGAACCCTCAGATAATGTGTCCGCTGCGTGGCTGATGAGCCGTTTTGGGCACGAATCAAGATCAGTGAGTGACAATTTCGGGTATTTGAGGGGAGGCGTCGAAAGCATTGTAGTAGGGCTTGCGGCGAGCTGCACAAGTCAAGGTGGCATAGTAAAAACTGGTGCAAAAGTCACCAGCATTTCATTGAAAGGTGGAAAAGTAAACAGCGTAAGGTATGAGGAAAAAGGGAGAACAAGAGAGGTCAAAACAGACGTGGTTGTCAGCACACTACCTATACCTATGCTTCTAAACGTTGCCGAAAATCTGCCACAAGAATACAGAAACTCACTTGGAAACATCCGATACAAATCATCGCTTTGCGCAGCAATAGCTCTGTCTGAAAGAATTAGCCCATTCTACTGGTTGAACATAATGGACTTGGAAAAGTATCCTTTCGTAGGAGTCTTCGAACACGGCCACCTAAACAAAGAACTAAAGTTTCCAAGCGTGATGTTCGTCGTGAAATATCTCAACTCCACGGACAAGTTTTGGCAGAAAACCGACCAAGAAATAGTCGAAGAATTTTTGCCACATCTCAGCCACATTTTCAACAGTGAAGTAAGAGAGAAGCTGTTGTGGTGGCGTCTTCACAGGGCAGAGTATTCTACTCCTCTGTTTATCCCCGAATACGGCAAATTTATGCCCGACGCTAAATCCCCAGTTGAGGGGTTGTATATTGGCGGCATTTCCCGAACGTATCCCAGAGACCGTTATATGGGAACGGCTCTCCAAACGGGCATAGAAGCAGCAGAGGCTGTTTTACTCAGCCATAGATAGAATAGGGTTTATGATGACAGCGACGCCGAGCGGAAAACCCGATGCAAGGCTAGTTTCAGTAGTTATGCCTGCCTACAACGGTGAAGACATCATACTTGACAGCATAGAATCCGTCTTAAGTCAAACCTACAAACCCATTGAGCTAACCGTCGTCGACGACGCAAGTCGAGATAACACATATAAAAAAGTTAAAGAATGCAAACACCAAGAACGCGTCGCATTTTACAAAGTGATTAAACATGACAGAAATCTCGGGCTTGCAGCAACCCTGAATCACGGAATAAGGGAAAGTCACGGAAAATACATCACCATACTGCATCAGGACTGCGTATTAGCTGACAAAGATTGGATAAAGAACGCCTTGGATTACTTTGTTGACAGCAAAATAGCTGTCGTAACGGGCTACTATGGGATTCCCCCTGAAAAATTAGGGTTCGTGGCAAAAGCCTTCGGCATCTTTCGAAGACAGTATCATGCTGCGAGCTCCAAACAAGCAGAGGATGAAGTGACGTTTTCTGAAGGGAAATGCGACGTGTTCAGAAGAGATGCATTAGAGAGAATCGGGGGGTTTCCAGAGAGGTTTCGGATTGCAGGAGAAGACCTTTTTGTGTCTTACAGAATACGGCAAGAAGGCTTTTTGATACTGAAAAGCTACAAGCTTCCAGTCGTCCAAAAATTCGGTCCTGCCGCAGACAATCTGCCCAAGAATCTGCGGAAAGAATTTATCTTCGGAAAAGCCATGGGTGGTGTCTTTCCGATGTTCAAGACATTTTTATTTAAAAAAATCGGAGTATCTAAATATTCAGGAACTAGGTCCCTCCAACGAGCTACTCACCCCCTCTTCGTTTCAACTTTCGTACTTCTACTGCTCCTTTCAATAATTTTCATGAATGCGCTAATAGCATATCTGGCTCTTGCACTGTTACTCCTTAGATACGTTTTTTACGTCATTACAATTTTGAGGGAACTGCTTCGCATGACCGATGTATTTCGTCAAAGTAAAGAAGTTTCCTTTCTGGAATCTTTGTCGATAGCAGCCTTGGGGCTAATAGTAGATTTTGTCTATACCTTTGGCTTTTCTTATGGCTTAGTTTTATATGCGATGGGAGCGAAGTTATAACAATTTCCTTAGATATGTGCAATGAACGAAAGTTGCCTAAACTGGAGCGCAATCATGATGCCCTCTTGGTCCAAGAGCAAACGT
>CAZJAQ010000002.1:55168-82607 GCA_964544285.1 uncultured Candidatus Bathyarchaeia archaeon | reverse complement strand
TCAGGATTCTTATAGTCGTGGTTTTGCCAGCACCATTCGGCCCTAAGAAGCCGAAGATCTCGGCTTGCTTAACCTCAAAAGATATGTGATCTACTGCTATTATGTCGCCATAACGCTTCGTTAGATTACGAACAACGACAGCAATGCTCATTGTGCTTCCTCTAATGAGGTTCTTGTATTCCCAAAACTGTTAAGCGTTCGTTGCTTTTTATGCCTCGAGCCACGTTTGCTGGAACAGAAATCATGTGGCCCTTGGATAAATTATACTTTTCTTCGCCTACTGAAAATATGCCGGAACCGTCGATTATGTAGAAGCAAGCTTCGTAAGGTTCTGGGCGTGAAGGAATCTTTTGACCACTGTCAAGGCAGATCAGTACAACATTAAAGCTCTTTACCTTCAACACATTCTTCTTTACCAACCGCCTGTCTTGCATAGTATCTAATAGATGCTTTCCAGAAGCGAATTCCACTAGTTTATTTATATCAATCACGTTTCCCATTTTTTAGTCTCCATTTTTGACAAGCTGCAGTCATCCTTGATAAGCGATTCTTTCTTCATTATCTTTTAGCTCCTTTCTGCCTGTATTCAACACACTATTCCTCTTGATAATTCTATGTATATAGGAAAGCGGTGGGAAGCCTATTGCGTGCACCGGGCAGGTGTTGGCGCAGGTTACGCAGCCTACTTTGCATTTTAACGGTGCGACGACTATTGGCTTTTTCTTTTTATAGTCGAAGGCGTAGACGTTAGCGCCGCAGCCGAGAACACATAGCCCACAGCCTATACATAATTCATATTCAATCGTGGGGTGCCATTTAATCTGCTCACGTGTAACGCCATGCCAGACAGCTTTCTGGGGCTTTTCTACGTCAGGCATCTTGATGCATCCTCTTTAAGATTGTATTTCTGAGTTCTTTTTCGTCAAAGCTTGAGGGGAGTTTGATCTTTCCATCCACTATAACACACGAGTCCTGGATTCCGTATTTAGTTGCTTCTGAAGAATTTGTTGATTTCATCTGAACTTCTACGAAATCTTTAACCTCCGAAATTGCTCTCCCCACTCTTTCCATGATCTGGGCATAACTACAGACACACGAGCCTAAAGGCACAAAAACCTCAATTCTCACTTTTTTCAACCTACCAACCTCCCAAGATATAGACCACCATAACCCCACCAATTATAAGAAAAGCAATCCCAAAGATTTTTGCCAGCCATTCACCAGCCATAGCGGTTTTTTCACTGGCAAACTTCCGAGCCGTCGCCAACAAACCACTTAAGAATATGACTGGCAACGAATGCCCCAAACCAAAGGTGAGAAGCAATAGACCCCCATGGATTGGGGTTGATGCACTGAACATTGTTAACAATATGGCAGGCAAAACTAGGGACAATGAGCATGGGCCAAGAGCTAGAGAGATGACAGCACCGAAGAGAAATGAACCCAATGCATAATTATACTTAGAAAATCGCGTCAGAGCGCTTAGCCGCAAAGCATTAACTCTTTCCGTAAAGGATTGGCTGAAGTGAGTAGTGGCATCGATTTTCTTGAAGAAGCCTAAGTTGTTTATTCCAAACAATATGAGAAGAACGCCAGCGACGCCGAAGAAAAAGCGGTAGCTTGCTGGATCTATGGCGATTAGAGAAGACACTATGTATCCGAGGAAGAAGAAAACAAGGCACATGGCTAATGCAAAGCTGCACCCAATTATGAAGCCTTTTCGTATGCTCCTGCTGACACCTACAGCGTATGTTAGGTAGACTGAGATGAGGGCAATGGAACACGGTGAGAGGAAGGTTACGATACCTAAAATGAATAGCCCTAGGAATTCTTCAAGCATTTTTTTATACTCCTAAAAGTTGATTTATCTTTGAATACAGAGTTTCAGCGGTTATCGCCTCGTTGTATACTTCGTCTACGTTGAATGTCTTATCAATAAGGAGAACTGTTCCGTCTCTGATTGAATATGCCTTGTAAGCGTCTACTATGTCCATTCTTCCATCAGTATAGTCATTACCCAATACCCAAGTGATACCGTAGGTTGATCGGATTCGAACCAAATCAACGTTTGGGCACGTTGCGACAGCAACTGTGACCATAGTAACTGGGTTATTGTTGCAGTAATCTTCGCAGACAGCCCTCAATTGCCTTAACTGATTGTCATTTAAGGAGTATACCTGTCCGCTACACCCCACCGCCATGAAATGGACAGCAATCACTTTTCCAGCTAATTGGCTAAGGGAGAACTGAGTGCCGTTTATATCACTAAATGAAAAGTTGGGTGCTAATCCTGTAGGAGGAGGGTTGTTGTTTGTGTCGCCACCTATTGCTGGAGGAAGTTGGACGTAATACTGCCAGACAGTGTATGAAATGAGTATGATAGCAACAAGAGATATTCCAACGATTATTTTGCCTTTATGCCACTTTCTCGCTTTTCTTTTAGCTTGTGATTGTCTTTGATACGCCTCTTGAGCTCTTTGTTGTTTCACCTGTTTTTCTCGGTGCCATTCCTTCCAACTCTTCTTCTTTTTAGGCAACCTTTTCCACCAAGCTAGAACTTTTTTGGTTTTAATGGGTGACAATGCCCTTCTTCAATGATCTTCGTCACATCAATTAGCATGTCCTGTGCTTCTCCCAGCAGATCATCGTTTTTTTCTTCCGCATCCTGCAATCTTCTTATATAAGACTCGATTTCCGACTTTAATGCGAGCAGGTCAACATCGCTTTCTGTACGTTTAGCATCACGGTATTTCTTGCGAATTGTTTCAAGATGCGCTTCCATAGTTCATCCTGTCTCCTTCTTAGGCTCCTGCTGACTGTATGAGAGATAGACACTTTTTCCTCGAGCTTTGATCATGGTTTTTTCTGAAAGGGCTTTCAAGCCATGCACAATTTGTTCCAGTAGATCCATCGGGATGCCCATGAACATGTGGTTGAGGGGCACATCTGTTGCCTCGCGAGTTCCATAACAGCCAGGACTTGTGTTTACTTCTTTCGTCGTATACGGGACAACGGTTACGTCAACGCAGCAGCATTGAAAGATTGAAGAGCTAAAGTTCAGTCGCCCTCCTGCGTTGAATGTTCTTGCTAAACAAAGCCACATAATTTGTTCAGGAAAACCTTCGACAACAACAAGGTCAGGCTGTAAAGTTAAATCTTCAAGAGGCCCTGCAGCTATGGCAGAAATTGAGCCGGGCTTTAACCTTGGCATCGTAGCCATAGTATTCGCAGCCGCATCCTTCGTCTGGTATAAGCCTAGGAAGTGAAGCATTTCCCCGCTGGAGATTTTTTCCGGTAGAGGACCGAAGCCGAACGCTGCGTAGGCTGCTGGGCAAGCAAGCTTTTCAGGAGTTAAAAGGAGTGTTTCACCGTGACGAGCCCGCATCAGGAACTGGCAATACCTAGACTTCTTGTCAATCAGCTTAATGTTTGAACTTATGTTTTCGGATGGCTTGAACAACTTGACTCCTACAGGCGGGTCTTCTAATTGTAGGATTGACCTCATCTCGCTGGAGGCTTCCGAAGTGTCCACTAAACCACTTCCTTCTTTCCAAGCTTCTCCTTCTCTGCCTCAACTTTTCTCTTCAGCACATCAAAGTATTTTTCAGCATCCAGAAGATTCTCGCGGTCGCTTTCAAAATCTTTGAGCCGCAGGACTGCAAACCAACCCTCGCCATACGGGTCTTGGTTTACAAGCTCTGGTCTTTCCGATAGTTTCTCGTTAACCTCAACTATTACGCCGCTCACGGGTGAGATCAGGTCAAGAATGGTTTTTGATGACTCAAACGAGGCCACCTCGTCCAATTGGTCAATCTCTGTGCCCACATCTTTGAATTCAACAAAAATAATGTCAGTAGCCATGCTCTGGAGAAAATCTGTAATCCCTACTCGTGCCTTATCTCCCTCGATTCTTGCCCAGCAGTCATTTTCATTGTATAACAAGTCTTTTGGCACTCGAAAAGTCCATTTGAGAACTTTAAGCTCAAAAAAGTCTTTGTTCTCCAATCACTCACTTCCCAGAATCTTGTCGATCAAGAGGGCTGTTTCCTCAGCTATCTTGTCTGCCAGTTTTTCTCCGTCAGCACCGATGTCTGCAGCGGTTTTTGGTTTCAGCCCCAATTTTTGGACACTTTGAGGAATGAACACTCTTCCTTTTATTTTTCCGCCGCTTTTTGCGACAATCTTCGTGGCACAGCGCTCTGAACACCCATCCACCGTAATCACTGGATACTTCTTAATCAGTTCTGGATGAGGATTAGCACCAGCGACGAGTGGTGGAATGCAGACCAAGACAGTGGAATCTCGTTTCAAATCTTCGACTACTTTGAAAGCTGTAGCACGTGCTACTGACCCTAAGGGTTTGTCCATTCCGGCACATGCAACAATTGCGATTTTTCTTTCTTCGCTCAATTACAAACACCTTCTCATTTCTTTCTTCCCAAAACTTCATCAACCTTGGCTGCAATTTCCTCAGCAACATGGAGTGCAAGCTTCTTCTCCTCAGCGCCTACCTTATCCTTTGATTTCGCTCTCAGTTTTGGATATTTCTTCATGATTTCTGAGACAACAATTGTTGCGACTGGTTTACCACTGTACTTCCTTGTTCCCACTTCAGCACATCTCTTATCGCATCCATCAACCGCAATGGTTGGAAACATTCTTGCAAAGGCTCTTTCATCCTCGCTTCCAGCCAGAAACAGAGGGAGGCATATCGTTACAGTATCGTCTGGTCTCAATTTCTCCAGCACGATTCGAGTTGCGATGCGAGAAATCGTGCCTTCAAGCAAGTCTTCACCACTGCATGAGACTATTCCAACTTTGTCCTTCACGATAGTCACGTGTATTCACCTGCAGTTTATTTCGTCGATTTTTTCAGCGATTTTATGGGCTAATATGCTGGCAAGCTTTGACCCATTTGGACCTAGTTCAGTGACGGCTTCAGGCTTCAGACCCTTGTTTTCGCGCAGAGTATCTGTGACCATGAAGCTGGCTGCTAGTTTACCTTTCGAAGCTTCTATGTTCTTTCGCGCACATTGAGCTGGGCATCCGTCTATCGATATGCAGGGATTGTTTCTTACAAGTTTTAGAACAGTCTCGTCGCCGACGGTTAGTAAGGGAAGGCATGCAGTGGTCGCTTCATTTGGTCGTAGTTTTTCTATTACCTCATACATGGACACTCGACCCACCGTTCCCAAGGCTTTTCCAATTCCGCTACATGGAATCACGAATACTTTCCCATCTTTTGACATGCATTATCCCTTCAGTAACCTCTCAGTTTCTTAATCGAGACCAAAACTTCCTTCTTTTCTGGAAAGCCTAAAGCATCAGGGGCGCAAACTTTTTTGCAAGCACGACAGAAAACTACACAGTTATTGGGGTTCTCAACTACTAGTTTCTTCGGTTGCCCAGTTACGGTGTACACTTTGTGAGGACAAAACTTCAGGCATTGCGGGTCGCTGTCACAGAGATTGCATTTTTCATAGTCGATGTGTGGATGCCAAGGTATTTTGCTTCTGGGTACTCCCATAAAGGTTTCTTCAGACATCTTTACCAGTCTCCTTAAGAGTGTTCTTCACTACGTTCAATGCTTCATCTAGCTTCATGTTCCTCACATCCAAGGGGATTAGGTCCTTATTGATGTCTAAACCTGCCTTCTCGAAAGCATCTCTGAAAAGCTTCTTCTGCATCACAGGAGCGCAGCCAGCAACGATGTACTTTCTTCCTTTCTTAAGAAAATCCTCCAAAAATCGTTCACCATCTTCGTCGCACAGCATAGGATGGATGAAGCCATACTCAACAGGATACTCGGTACGGACGATGTTTACGAAGTCCCATATGTCCAACTGGGCGAAACCTGGGCATTTTCCTGTGCAGACACAGAATATGAACCCTATTCTGTCCTCTTCCAACTCTATTCCCTCCTCTTTGTTTCACAGTCGAAGCAGTATTTCCTTTCAGAATTAGCCCAAAACTCTTTCCCGCAATCGGCGCATGCTACTTTTGTCAGAGATGATTCCTTAGCTGGCTGAGCAGTACGTAAAAGATCTCTAAGCCTCTGAGTGCACGCACATTCCTTTCGAGTGGGCTCATCTTTAACCATATATCTCAACCTCTCAAATCTCTTGTGTTGTTTGGTTATTGAATGTATAAATCGATATATTTAAAAATATCGAATTGTCAGCTTACCACACATGGGCAGAGTCTATAAATCGAAATATTTAAATCTGTTTGGAAGCCTATACCAGATACGAAGTTCAAAGTGTGAAAAATGCCATCAACAAAACAAACCATGAAGCCTGACAAAAGGCTCGAAAGACTCATCTGCTCAGGTCTTCGTCCATCAGAAGAACTGGAGGATTATGCGGCTAGATTAAAGAATCTCACTGACCAGATGGTTAATCAAGATTTTATTCGCAAAAAGAGCCGGTTACTGAAGGCTCTTGCCAATGAAACAAGGCTAAAGATGCTAAGACTTCTCAGCACTAGAGAAATGTGCGTCTGTGAACTCACCGTTGCACTGAGGTTGACGCAACCCACAGCTTCGCACCATTTAAATATCCTGCAAAACGTGGGGCTGGTAAAGGATAGGAAAGATGGGAAATGGGTTTTCTACAGCGTTGCAAGACCCGAATTGGCTGAAAGTCTTTTCGATTTCCTCGAGTTTCCCAACATGAAGCCGCAATAGATACTTTGGCGTACACGTAAGACGAGGGTTTCTACAGTTGTGAAAGGGAAATCTAAATCTATAGATTCTGTTGTCTGCATATACGACAAATGCAGAGCTCGGATTTTCGTCAAATATCTGGGATGCATAACCAATCTGATTCCTGCAGGTTTCGCTAGGTGTGTTGCCACTCACCAGATCCATTGGAACGTTATAACAATAGATTTAAATACTTAAATATATTCACTCCTTAGCTCAGGGTGAGAGCAAATGGAAAAGATATTGGTTGGTGTTGATGGCTCAGAGTATTCGAAGCGGGCTTTAGAAGAAGCGATAAGAATTGGGAAGAAGTTTGAGGCTGAAATAACCGTTGTTAGTGTTTTTCACCCTGCACCTACACCCTCTGCTCACGAGTTCAGCCACAGAGTTCTGGAAGACGCTAAAGTCGTCTTAGAAGACGAAAAAGTGAAGTACAAACTCGTTTCGGTCACGAGTACCAATCCTTCCAAAGTAATCATGGACATGGCTGGAGACGGGAAGTTTGACTTAGTTGTGATCGGAAGGAGAGGAATCGGCGCTGCTCATGCTCTAGTTTTAGGAAGCGTATGCAGCAGAGTGACTTGTGAATCTCCTATAAACGTACTCATAGTAAAGTAGTTGTTAATTGCAAGAGGGTAAAGCTTTGACAGAGGAACAAGCATACGTTAAACACGAAGCATCTCTAGGGCTTTTTGAGAAATACTTGACGCTCTGGATAGCAACATGTATAATTGTTGGCTTACTCATTGGACGCTTTTTGCCACAGTTTGGGCAGTTTATGGATTCACTAAAGTTTAACAAGCTGTCTATTCCCATAGGAATACTCTTGTTTTTTATGATGTATCCTACTGTTGTTGGAATACGTTTTAGTGACATTAAAAAAGCAGCTCAAAACCCCAAGCCGTTGCTTGTTACGATAATTGCGAATTGGGTAGTGGCTCCAATCATAATGACTGTTTACGCCAACGTTATTCTCGCTGGAAACCCTCAATACATTGCAGGAGTCATACTTTTGGGCTTGTCACCATGCACCGCCATGGTTATGTGGTGGATGTTTCTGGCAAAAGGCGACATGGCACAAGGCTTAATCAATACTGCAATCAATGCTCTGCTGATGCTTGCTCTCTACGCCCCCCTTGCAGCTTTGTACTTAGGCGTCAGCAGCATTCCTGTCCCATGGGATTTGATCGCTACCAGCGTTCTGATATTCATAGCGTTACCAGTTACGGCAGGAGCAATTTCTCGAAAAGTAATACTGGATAAAAGGGGTGAAGGCTGGTTCAACAACACATATATCCCAATCCTCGGAAAAATATCTATCATTGCGTTGCTGACAACCCTTATAGTTTTATTTTCATTCGAGGGCGAAGTTATCCTGAATAATCCACTTTTAGTCGCCTATCTCGCCGCCCCGAATTTACTGCATTATGCCACAATGATCGCATGGACATATTCTCTCGGCTACTTCGTCGGTTGGAAGTACGAAACTGTAATCGACACTACGCTCATAGGTAGCAGCAGCCACTTTGAAGTGGCAATCGCTGTGGCCACAACTCTTTACGGCATCGGGTCAGGTGCGGCTTTGGCAACGGTCATCGGACCCTTGATGGAAGTACCTCTAATGTTGTCTCTCGTAAAACTCGGACTGAGAACGAGAAAATATTTCCCAAGAAAGAAAGGCAAGCACAACTGACAACTTTAGGTGGCATCATTGAACAGAGTCGAGCGGGTACTCACATGGACCAAATTCAAAAAACTACTAATAGAACTGCGTCCCGACGAGATTTATTTTGCCCAAGGGCTAGCACCTCTCTCAAGACCACCAGTGGAACTTAGGTTCACGTTCACAGCAGGAGGAGTACAATACATATTTATCGACACCCCCGAGGAGAGTGTCCTGAGACGCACAAAGCTCCCGGTTCGTACAGACAGATACAAGAATCCCAAGATCGAAGAGGAAGACATCAAGAAATTCATTCGCACCGAGTTGAGAAGAGACGATATAAGAATAAGATCTTTTGAACTCATGGGTGGCTACTAAGCGGACCGGATTCGATAGTTCCACGTGCGAAGTGTTAAGCCTTCTTATGCCCAAATTTGGTCAGTTTTCCCTCCAAGCACTAATCCATGGCTTTTAAGAAATTCGACGATAAGAACGGCATCCACATCTTCAGGAAACCCAAACGATTCACAGCCAACTGACGAAAACTAGCTTATTAAAGCTCAGAATGGCGTGTTAAGGTTTTAATAAACTGTGCCGCCCTATACCGAAGGAGGCACCGTCGATGCAACGAGACACCGCGTCTAGTTTGAAAAACGAGTTGGGACAATTTGTCGAGGATTTTGGAGCTTACGCCATGCGAGTCGCAGACCTGAAAGAGGGTTTCGAGAAAGCCACACCCGGCTGCCGCCCAAGTGATGTTTTGGAAAGCTGCAACTCGGTAGTCGTCTTCGGCATTTATGTTGGACTGGATTATTACCGCTCCATCGAACTAGGAAAGAAAATCGTCGGAGAAAACCGAGTCACCTACATCTTCCGTGATTGGCTACAATACAAAGTGGCTGACCTCATTCGAGACAAAGGATACCACGCAGCCATTCCATCTGGTTATTCTGACCGCGAGAAGATGATTTCCCGCATGTCCATTAAGCTTGCCGCCTACGAGGCGGGCCTGGGCGTATATGGACGAAGCGGAATAATCATAACTCCCGAGTATGGGCCAAGGGTCAATTTAGGCGCAGTTCTCACCGACGCACGCCTCGAGCCGGATGAAAAGCTGACCAACTTCAACCCCTGCTTAAACTGCAGCTTATGCGTCGACTTGTGTCCCGTAAAAGCTGTTAGAGCAGACGTTAGCCCACCGATAGGTCATGACCGCCAAAAATGCGTCAACTTCGTCCAAGAACTCAGGGAAAAAACAGCCGATAAGAAGTTTCTCTGTGGGTTCTGCTACGATTCTTGTCCAGTCGGGAAAACTAGCCAACCGGGCTTCACGCTGTCAAAACACAGAACCCTATTAGACTTGTCCCCTCGAGAAAGGAAGCGCCTAATCAACGAAGCCTCGTCGATTAAAACCAAAGAATAGTGGGGCATGTTGAAGTTGATCCGCGACGCTTGGGCGTTAGCCGTTGAAGCCCTCTGCTGGGTCGAGCAAAGAGGACTGAACGAAAGACTCGCCTTGATCAGAGCCTCAAGAGAATTGGGCATCAAAGACCCAAACGCGAAGGGCTTAGCGCACAAGCTGGTCTTGGAAACCGTCAGGAGACAAAACTTCATCGACCACATGATAAACACCGTCTTAAAGCAGAATTCCATCAACGACTTTCATCCCGGCATCCGCGCTTTTCTACGCCTCTACGCTTACGAGACGAAGATTAGGGAGAGCAGCATCGATAAAGCAGTAAACGTAGCTGGAATTGGGCGCTCTATCCTCGGCTGGCAGAGGCTGAAGGAAGTGGAGGAAGCCTTAGGCAAACTGCTCAGCCTGAAGCCAAAAGAAGCTTTGAAGGGCTTGAGCGACGAGGAAAAAGTGTCCCTGCAGATGTTCCAGCCCCTTTGGTTCGTCAAATACTGCTTCAAGCTGCTAGGACGCCACGAGGCACTGCAGTACTTCCAGAGCGCTCTCTCTGATACACCCACGTACATCCGCACTAACACTTTGAAAATTGCTGAAGACAAACTGCAGAAAAAACTCGATGACGAAGGAATAGCTTTAGAAGAAGTTGAGGGACTGCACCACACGTTCAAAGTGGTCAGTAAAAAACAGCCTCTAATCAGAACCCCCAGCTTCAAAGATGGCTTGTTCTACATCCAAGACAAGGCAAGCTGCCTAGCCACAGAAGTAGCCGCACCAGAAGCCAACATGACAGTGCTGGATGTTTGTGCAGCGCCGGGCGCCAAAACAACACACATGGCTCAACTTATGGAAAATAGAGGCACGATTTACTCAGTAGACTTTTCTAGCCGAAGGATGAGAGTCTGGAAGAATGAAACCGAAAGGATGGGAGTAAAAATCGCCACACCCATCGTAGGCGACATATGCAACCCTTTGCCCCTTCACGACTTGAGGGCTGACCTCATCTTCCTCGACCCGCCCTGCACGAGCACCGGAACCTTCAGCCGAAATCCCTCTGCTAAATGGCGTCTCTCTAAGAGCTCCATAAGGAAGATGGCGGCGATTCAGTGGAAAATGCTTAACAACTGCGCTGAACTCGTGAAGGAAGGCGGCAGCCTAGTCTATTCAACGTGCAGCATCACACTCGAGGAGAACGAGCTCCTTATTGAACGATTCCTGAAGTTAAACCCCGAATTTGCGCTGGCAGAGACCAAGCCACGAATAGGCTTACCCGGGCTCCGAGGACAAACAAGCAGCCAACGCTTGTACCCACACGTTCATGAAACTAACGGCTTCTTCATCGCAAAGCTCATAAAACAGGCTTAGCCTTTTCGGGCTTTTTCAATCTGGCATAAGGCTTCGAAGAGTATTCTTGCGGCTTGAATCGCCGTGGCTCCTTTGTCGTAGGGCGGTGTCACTTCTACCAGGTCTAAGCCTACTGTTCGACCGTCGCAAAGGCTGCAGACCAAGTCTAGAAGGTTTTGGGTTGTCAGTCCGTCTGGTTCTGGGTTCTGCACTGCTGGTGCAAAAGCGGGGTCGAGCACGTCCATGTCTATCGTCACGTAGGTCCTCTTGCAGTCATCCACACTTTTCTTAACGGCTTTAGCCGTTGCTTCCATCCCGATTTCCCGTATTCGTTTCGTCGTGAAGTATTGTATTCCCGCCTCTTTTGCGTACGCTAATTCTTCTTTGCAGACGGCTCTCGTGCCCACCTCGACGATTTTTTTGGGCTTTACTCGTTCGTTGAGCCTTCTCATGAAAGTTGTGTGGCTCGTGGTTAAATCCATGTATTTGTTGCGGAGGTCTAGGTGAGCGTCGAAATCTATTACCGCCGTATCTCTGCCGCCCACTCCGTGCATCGAGCCAAGGGTTATGGTGTGTTCTCCGCCGATGATTGTGGGCGTTTTTTTGGCTTTCAGCAAGTCTCTCGCGGTTCCTTCGAGGCGTTTCAGGGTTTTTTCCACGTTGTTGCTTATGTGAAGGTCGCCTAAGTCGTGGATTCGCAGTTCTTCTACGTCGAGGCTTGAGCGGAAGCTGAAGGTTTCGATGTTCAGTGATGCTTCTCTGATGGCTAGGGGGGCAAACCTTGCTCCTGTTCTGTAGGTGCTGGTTATGTCGAAGGGTACGCCGACGACGACGTAGTCTGCTTTTTCGAAGGGTTTTTGGTATCCACTGAAAACTGTGGAAGGTGAAACGTGAAGTTCGAAGTCACTCATGTCCTTGTGCCTCATAGATTCTTTGTATTCTCATTTTGGATAAGGTTTTTTGCGTTTATGCGTTTCGCTCATTGAGCCTTCGCGAAATTTCCCGATGCTTTCTCTTCCTCATCGCAAAGGTTTTTATCATCAACGCCGTGAACACAATACTCTCAAAAAAGAAATTGGAACGCAAGCGAGAAGTCTTCATGAAACCTAACCTCATCCAGATGCTGTCAAACGTAGCAGTATTTGCCTCGCTGCTTTTTATCCCGAACCTCGCTAAGGACCTTGGAGCCACCGACAGCGAAATAGGCGTAATCGGGGCAGTCTACGGCTTGGCAGTATTCACCTCGTCCTACATCTTCGGACGCGCAGCAGACATCTACGACCGAAAGTCAATAATCCGCCTCGGTCTCTTGCTCTCCACCATCACAGTCTTTCTACAAGCCTTGACTGACCCATATTTTGTTGCTCCCCTCTTGTCTTCTCCGCTGCTCCTTGCCTTCGCTCGTGGCTTAGTGGGTTTCTCGCTGGGAATGTTCCCTCCAGCCTTAACAGCCTATGTCTACGAGTCCAAACGCTCGCTGGGAAGGTTCACTGGGTTCGGCGCCTTAGGGTTGGCTATCGGAACCCTCGTGGCTGGCTTAATAGCCATCTACTGGGGCGTGTTCATCTTCTCCTCAGCATGCATTTTTCTGGCTTTTCTTCTCTCCCTAACATTCCCCGACATCGGAAGGGCGAAGCTTAAAGTTCCCTTCTTTCCTGCCGCCTTGCTCAAGAAGAACCTGCATGTTTACCTTCCTTTCTTCCTGCGCCATTCGGGCGCCAACTGCATATGGATCATCTACCCCTTGTACATCGCTAGTCTCGGTGGCGATAAATTCTGGATCGGCGCCATCTACACCATTAATACTGCGACGCAATTTGTCGTTATGCAGTTCATAGATCGTTTTGAGGGAAGAGCATTGTTAAACGTTGGATTGGTTCTCTCAGTCGTCACTTTTCTCTCGATAAGCCTTGCTCAAAGCTTCCTTCATTTGATTCCCGCGCAAATCGTGCTCGGCGCCTCTTGGTCGTGCCTCTACGTGGGTTCCTTAGTCCATCTTATGAAACACAACGTCGAGAAATCGACTTCTGGCGGGATATTGGGGTCGTTGACGAGTCTTTCTATGGTCTTCGGCGCTCTCGTGGGCGGAAGCCTCTCGGGATTGTTTGGATACCGAGCAACGATGTATGCGGCTGTTGGCTTGACGTTGTTAGGGTTTTTCCTCTTCAAGCTATCCGACCGAAAACCAGCATAGCCCATACAACACGCGCAGTTCCCGATTTAGTGCTTTCGTATGAGCGTTTTCTTGAGGTACTCTATTGCAGTTGTTACTTCTCGTATGCTGGCATCTACTCTGGCAAACCCGTGGCCTTCCTTCTCTTCCACTCTGAACTCGTGGGGATGCTTCATCTCCTGAAGTTTTTTCACAAACTTCTCTATCGGCTGGAAGGGACACCGAGAGTCGTTGCGACCACAACTTATCAAAACAGGCGCCTTGATTTTGGAAACGTAAGTGACTGGCGAACTATTACGGTAGAATTTTTCCCTTTTCTCGGGCGACCCCTCGAAGAGCTCTTCTATAACCTTACGGAATGCAGCGTCAGACAACCCATACATTTCCAACCAGTCAGTGACAGGTACAAAGGCAACTCCAGCGGCAAAAACCTCAGGTTTCTTCGTTAGGGCTATTAAAGTCATGAAGCCTCCGTAGGAGCCGCCCATTATCGCAATCTTAGACTTGTCGACTTCAGGTTGCTTTGCCAGCCATTCAGCGCCAACCACGACGTCTTCTAAGTCTCCACCACCTGCATCAGATAGGTCCATGTTTCGGAACTCTGCACCATACCCAGTTGACCCTCTAAAGTTGGGAGCCAAAACAGCGAAACCACTCTGAGAAATCGACTGCAGGTATGGCGACCATGTATCGAAAACTTGCCACCAAGGTCCTCCATGAGGCCAAACAACAGCTGGGTGTGGAGGTTTTCCCGCACCCGCTGGTAAGTACCATGCGTGGATTTTCAACCCGTCGAAGGACTTGTACCACACAGACCTAGGCTTGGCGAGCTCATCCAAGTTCACCTTATGTTCTCTTGAAAGTAGAGGGGTCGTGATGCCCGATTCGGCTTTGTAGATGTAGATGCCATGGGGCGACCCCATAGAAGAGTGGTGCCCCACCATTGTTTTTCCATCCTTGCTGACTTTGAAAAACATTATCGTACCATCTGGAAAGGGAAGGACGGTTTTCTCTCCGTCGAAGGGATGTCCGTAGAGTTTGCTTCGGCTGTGCTTGCTCGCGATGTAATAGACCTTGTTACCTGAAGGAGCCCAACCCGGTTCTTGGATATCAACTGCTTCCTCGCCTTCTTCCAAGCTCAAGAAGAAGCGTTCTGTGCCCTGGAACTCTTGGATAACAACCTGATTCCTGCCCTTCACATCACTTATCAATGCTAATTTCTTATCGTCAGGCGACCATGAAGGAAGCATCTCTTTAGAGCCGTCTCTGAAGCTGTAGTTGATTACGTCTGATGGGTTCTTTCGATTAACAATTGTGATTTGTTGGTTCTTTGAGTCTTTGCCGCCGCCCATTTCGGTTGAGGCAACCCATTTGCCGTCGTGAGAATATCGGGAACCAAAGAGCGGTGCTGCTTGTTCTTTCAACACAAAGTTTTCGCCAGTTTTCAAGTCGCAAATCTCTATTCCACATGCTTCTTTGGCTGCGTAACTGCGCGCGACTTCTTTCCCGTTAGGATGCCACCCGCACCCCCATGTCCTATAGGGTTTCTTGGTGATTTTCTCGGCGTGCCCCTCTTTCGTGGACATTATAAACAGATGGTGCAGCTCGTTTCCGTCTTTGTCTTGAAGATAGACGACGCGGTCTCCGTTGGGTGACAGGAACCCAAACATAACGGGGTCGTTTCCGCTCGTAATCTGTCTAGGTTTAGATCCTGGTTTTGTGTTCAAGAGGTAGAGATGAGGGATACCTGTAAGGTTTGAAGAGTAGAGGACTACGCTTCCGTCGGATGAAAGATCGAGGTCATATATGACGGGAATCTTGAACAAATCTGATATTGAGATCGGCATGTTTCCTCCCCAAGGTTTCTATGATATGCCATTTTGACAGTTAAAGCTTTTTGCGATGACCAAACGTGTGGGTTCACGAATTTTCAAGACCTTGAGTGAAGCGTCGAGTAGGCTTTAGAGTTAAACTGCTTGCTGCAAATTTCCTTTTTTCGAAAGAGTATGTAAACGTTTAAACAAAAGAACGAATATCGCCCCTGCAACAAAGCCACCTATGTGCGCCCAATAGGCTACGCCGCCACCTATACCAAGAGACGTATACAGCAGTTGCAACAGAAACCAGAAGCCTAGGAAAACAGCCGCGGGAATCCGAACAAAATAGATGAACCGGAAGAGCAGCAGAGTCAATACTCTCGCCCTCGGATACATAATAATGTACGCACCCAGCACGCCGGAGATGGCTCCCGAAGCCCCCAAAGTAGGGATTGAGAGTTCTGAGGGTGTCGTGAGGCTCAGAATGTGCGTGAAATCGGCTACTAAGCCGCAGACTATGTAGAATATGAGGTAGCGAACGTGACCGAAAGCGTCTTCTACGTTGTCTCCGAAGATGTATAGGAAAAGCATGTTTCCACCGATGTGAAGAATGTCGGCGTGGAGGAACATGGAAGTGAAGAGTGTGTGGAGGTTTTTCCCTTGAAGTATGTCGGCTGGAACCATGGTGAAGTTGTTGTAAAGTGACTCTGCAAACCGAAGAGCTGCAGCGTTTTCGGGAAAGATTTGATAGTATAGGATGGGAATGAAGACTATTACGTTGACAATTATAAGGAGGCGCGTGATGTGAGGACTTTTTTGAGGACGGTTTTCGTCACGAAGAGGAATCAAACGCAGCCTACACCCTTTTTGAACTATTGAGCATCAGAATGGTTTAAGCGTTAGCAACTAGAAGGTTTAGTTAGCTGCAGAAGCTTTGAACGGTTTTGCATGGAGAGAAATAGTTTTATTAATTGACTGTGTATAGCCATAGTCTAAAAAGAGGCTCTACGATGGGATTACGGTCAAAACTGGGAATAGAGTACAAGGGCATGTTCTTCTTCGCCCTCTTCTACTTAGTAGCAGGTGTCGCAAACTTCGTAATCTTGGGAATATACGGTTTCAGCCTCTTCCACGTCGCTTTAGTTGCCGTCTTAAGCTTGATTGCCGCCTATGGACTGTACCGCGTGCAACGCTGGTCCCTCTGGGTTGTGGTCGCCCTGTTCTTCATCGCCACGACCTACGACGCTTTTTTACTCAATGCCTTCTGGGCAAGCTACGCAACTATTTTAGACGTAGGCAGCTTATTCGCCGTCATCGCATTGATAGCATACTTGATACTCACTTTGGTTGCAACGATATACGTTGTTGCTAGAAGGAAGAACCTAAGGTAGTCTCGCTAATCTAAGGGTTTGAACAGGAAAACCGTGACTTCTTCTCCCGCCTCTACAAATTGCTGCGTTTCACCCAACTCCACGTAGCCGTCTGCCTTTGCCAACGTAGTTATGGCGCCCGACTCTCCCGTCGGAACTGGAGAAGCCAGCCATCTATTTTTCTCGTCTCGAGAAAGAGTAACAGTTATGAAAGTTCGGCGTCCCCGTGCAGAAAACAGCTTTTCGGCAGCAAAAGCCTTCACAGTGACGTAGGGTTTCTCCTTCTTTCCAGTCATCTTGAAAAGCATGGGGCGAACGAATAAGTGGAACATCAGAAGCGAGGAAGTAGGATGGCCTGGAAGCGCAAAAACGGGTTTGTCACCGACGACTGCGACTGCAACTGGTTTTCCAGGCTTAACAGCCATGCCGTGAACTATCAGCCCAGGCTTCCCCAACTCATTTATAATCTTCGGAACAACATCTTTCGGTCCCACCGAGACCCCGCCCGAAGTTATGACGACGTCTGCTGCGCTGATTGCTTTCTTCAGCGTCGCCTTAAGTAATTCCACGTTTTCATCTTGAACAACCCCAAAACTAACAGGTTGCCCACCACTTTCATAGACGGCAGCGGCTAAGGTGTAGGTGTTTATGTCGTAGATTTTTCCCGAAGGCAAAGGTTTCCCGAGTTCTGCTATTTCCGCTCCCGTAGAAACTATGGCAACTTTAGGCTGCCTGAATACCTTTACCTGCGTAAACCCTAGGGCAGCTAAAACTCCCAGCTCGCGAGAAGAGAGAGAGTTGCCACGCTTTAGCACGGTCTCATTTTTGTGAATATCCGAGCCCATCGCCATCACGTTCTCGCCCTTCACCACCGCCCTGTAGACCAATATTTTTCCATCCTTTTCCGTCGTGTTTTCCAACATGACGGCGGCATCAGCCCCCTCGGGCAGCGGCGCACCCGTCACAATCCCAACAGCGTCATCTTTTTCCACAACCAAACTGGAAATTTTGCCCACGTCCACGTGGCCTTTTAGTTTTAAAACTGCTGGGTTGTCTTCCTCGGCGCCGAACGTGCTTTCAGCTTTGACTGCGTACCCGTCAACGGTTGAACGAGTAAACGGTGGAACGTTAATCGGCGAAACCACATCTTGGGCTAACACACGTCCGACAGCTTTCAGCAAAGGAACTTCTTCGGTTCCGAGGGGTTTCGGGGAAAAAGTTTGTGCAATTCTCTTCTTCGCTTCGTCTAAGCTGAGTAATCGCCTAAACATTCCGTTCTTCCCTCACTGAGTCAAAAAGCTGGACAATAACGAGTTCGTCTTCTCTCAGACCTTCCCTATCTTCTGGAATTACAACGTAACCGTTTGCTTTCGTCATCGTTGAAATGATACCTGAACCTCTTACACGGATAGGCTCGGCGAAAAACTCACCATTCCGTTCCACAACCTTCACTCTTAGAAAGACACGGTGTCCTAGAACTCCTGCAACTCTTCGAGTCAACCTTGCCTTCAACTTCAACCTCCCTTCGTCCCTCACACCGAGCAGCTTTTGAAGAAGGGGGCGAGCGAATACTTCAAACCCCACTGCTGCAGCCACAGGGTTTCCCGACAAGACCAACACAGGCTTCCGACGCACAACGGCAAGCGCGGTGGGCATGCCTGGGCGCATAGCTACTCCATGAATGACGACACCGTGACGCTCTATCTGTTCAATCGCTTTCGGCACCAAGTCGAAGGCACCGACGCTCGTTCCACCAGTTGTGATTGACACGTCTGCCTTCGCTGAGCCCTCAAGGATTTTCCCTCTGATTTCTGTTTCGTCATCCCTTGCTATGCCCAGACTAAAAGCCTCAGCCCCCAGTTCGACGCACATGCCTGAGAGGATTACGCTGTTAACCTCAACAATCTGATGGGGCTTGACCTTCTCACCAAGCGCGACCAGCTCGTTGCCCGTTGCCAACAATGCAACTTTCGGCTTCTTCACGACTTCAACCTCCTTAATCCCCAGCGCAGCCAACAAGCCTAAATGATGCGGCTTCAACCTCACTCCTGCCCCCACTACGATTTCGCCTCTCTTCACGTCTTCGCCCCCTTTAGAAACATTCGCACCCGGCACCAGAGAAGTGATGACTCCAACCTTGCCCTCTGCCTTTCTTGTGTGCTCCAGCATCACGACCGCGTCTGCGCCTTTTGGAAGAGGGTTCCCCGTCCATATTTCCTTCGCTTGTCCTCCTGCTACGGGTTCCTTCTCGACGAGGCGTAGAGTTTTTGGCTTAAATTGTGAGGCTTCAAGGGTGTCTTTGGCTATTAGGGCGTATCCGTCTACTGTTGAACGGTCAAACGAGGGCAAGCTTTTTGGCGCAATAACGTTTGAGGCGGTTACTCGCTCAAACGCTTCATTCATGGGAATAAGTTCAGAGTCTAGCCTTTTGGGCTGAAGCACCTTGAAGAATTTTTCTAAGGCTTCGTTGACGGGTGTGAGTTCTTGAAAACCCTTCAGCCTTGCCAATCGAGCACACCACTCCATTGCAAGAGGAGACTTTTGCAGAAAAACTTATCGTAGAAGCTGAAGACTCTTCAGTTTTTGGTAGTAGATGTCGCGCATCTTTTTGGCGTCTTCGTCGAGGAGTGGAGTCTCGCTTATTATAGCTGGTTTCAATTCTAGTTTTGCTATAACCTCTGCGAGCGCCTCGAATTTCGGTCCGTAGCCCGGAGTATCTAGCGAGTGGTGGCGTCTTTCGCCTCTGAAAGTATATTCTACGTAGGAGAAGTGGCAGTGGAGGTTTTGGGCTACTTTGGTTCCAAGACGTTTTTCTATTTTTTCTATGACTTGTTGGAAGTCGTGGGCGGTCCGGAGGCTGCCTCTTTGTATTGCGTGGAGGTGTGCCCAGTCGACGACGGGCTGGGTTTGTTCTATGGACTCGCAGATTGTGAGGATTTCGTCGAGGGTTCCAAGTTGGGAGAGTTTGCCCGAGGTTTCGGGTCCGAGGTTAGCTTTGATGCCCATGGACCGCATGGTTTCTATGACTTCCTCAAGAGCCTTTACGCAGGTTTGTAAGTCTTTTCTGTGGGATTGTTTTTGGCTGTAGTACCCCAAGTGGAAGGTTATCGTGTGGGCTTTCATCCAGCGGGCAGCGGTAGCGCAGGCGATGAGGCGTCTTTTGCTTGCTTCTATGATTTCTTGGTCACTGAGAAGGTTTATGTAATATGACCCGTGCATCGTGAGCCAAACGTCGTTTTTCTCGGCGTTCACGCCAAGCTTCCCGGCTTCTTCTTGGCTTATCTGGGGTTTTTGTCCCCATCGGACGGCTTCGTATTCGAGGGCGTCTAAACCTTCCTGCTTCAGGAATTGGGGGAGTTGGCTGGTGGGTGCTTTCTGTTCCTTAAAACGTGGTGGGATTCCTGCAGGTCCGAATCTAGGCCTGTCGGGCATGTTAATTTACCGTCTGGGGCGGCGGGTTTTGGCGTATTGGCTGTAGAGGAGTGTTGCGATGGCGGCTGTCCACGCTGCTGCGTTCTGGATAACGAGGTATTTTTCGGTTGGGTTAAGGGCAACAAGGCCGCTCGTTAGAGCGGTTGCTGTGGCTTGGAGGGTGTTGCGGAAAGAAGGGGCGGCTGCGATTAGGGCATCATGGATGGCTGCGGCGACGGCGCCTATAGGGGTGATGGTGTTTGCGATGGTTTGGGCGGCTTGGATAGTTGCGGTGACGAAGCCGAGGAAGAAAGCGTTCCACCGGTAGAAGTTGGCAGTGGCTGTTGGGAGGAGTTTCGGGTAGGCAGTGAAGGTGACGAGGAGAGTTACGGCGATGAAAATGACAGAGACGATTGCGGCATTTTTTAGAGTGTTTTTAGCGGGGGATATTTGTTGTTGGATGCGAGCGACGAGTGGTGTTTTGAGTATTCTGTCCTTGATTCTTTGCGTGGTTCGTCCCAGTTTTCGGTAGAGGTCTCGCAGGGGTTTTAGGCGTGATGGTTTTGGGCGTCTTGTAGGTGGAGCCGGTCTCTTGATAGTTTGAGGTTTTAGGATAGGGAGCTTAGTGGCGAGGTGGGTGAAACTCGCGGTGAGGGTAATGACGACTGCGGCGGGAAGGAGGTGATAGAGGGGACTAATAGTTATGTTGATAAGTGGGACAGTGATGGCTGTGGAGTCTGATGCCGCTGTGGGAGTTGCATAGATGATGAGGATTTCTATTAAGACTGCGAGTGTGATGAAGAGGAGGGTGGTCGCGAGGCGTCTTTTGGTGAAGATAGTCATTTTTGTCGCCTTTCTGGTTTTGCCTTATGTGTGGGCGGGGATGGATATCAACTTTGCCGTTTGCAGAGTGAGTGAGTGTTTGTGTGCTCTGCGCCTAGTCTAGACCGTCCTAATAGGCTCGGCGCTTAGTGGTGTGGGGGGTAGCCTATCTTTTTACGTGAATGTCGAGGGCTACTTGATACCAGTTGGGTCCCGTCTGCCGTACCATGCGACCGAAGGAGAGCTCGAAGTCGACGTTTTCCCTCTGCAGCTTCTCTGCGACTTTCCTTTCTATCTTCTCAACTGGGTTTTCCTCTTTCTTTGCGTGCTCGAAGCCGTAGTAGTGAACCCAGCCGCCTTCAGGCTTGATCGCAGATAGGGCGGAGTCGAGGTATTCGAATGCTTTTTCGGGCAGAGGCATAAGAACTCTATCCCCCGTGCTTCTGAGCGTTTTTTCGATGATTTTCTCTGCGTCGCCTTCCATTGGAGCAACTCTGTCAACCACTTTGTTCAGCAGAACGTTCTCCCGCATGTATCTCACGGCGACGGGGTTTATGTCGATTGAATAGACCTTCGCGGCTTTCGAGTGCTTAGCGATTATTACCGAGTACACGCCCACGCCGGCAAACATGTTAACGACAATTTCGCTGTCTTCAACCAGCTTGGCGATTCGCATCCTCTCGAAACCGAGGCGTGGTGAGAAGTAGCATTCTTTAACGTCGACTTTGAAGAGGCAACCGTGCTCCCTGTAAACTGTCTCAGTCTTCCTTTCTCCTGCAACCCATTCGAGTTCACGCAGCCTAAAATCGCCAGAAACGGGGCTCGACTGCCGCCAAACGGCTTTAACATGCTTGTGCTGCTGCAACAAAGCCTCCGCAATCACACCACTATGATGCAGAAGCGACTCTGGAATGCGAATTACAGCGATGTCTCCGATGACGTCGTAGGATTTGTAGACCAAAGCAAGCTCTTCAGGCGAAAGCTTCTCCTGGAGAGCAGCTTTCAAGTCGTCTTTCATGATTCTAACCGTTGATAATCCTCATACCACAAACGCACACACGGGTAGGCAACGAACTTGGACTACGCCGCTAGTTTTTTGGCAATCTTCGTTAGGTGCTTGCCCAAGTCTTTTGCCATCTTCAGCTCGTTGGCTGATGGCATGCGCTCGCCCATTGGACCGGCTATGGTTGAGGCTCCGTAGGGTGAGCCGCCGCTTATCTCTTCAATAGTCATCTGCTCTTGGAAAGAGTAGGGCAAACCCACCAAGACGCAGCCGTGGTGCAAGAGCGTTATCATAGTCGAGATTATAGTGGTTTCTTGCCCGCCGTGCTGAGTGGCAGAGCCCGTGAACACCGCTGCTGGCTTGCCGATTAGAGAGCCTTTCACCCAGTCGTCCGATGTCTGGTCCCAGAAGTTTCTCATCTGAGCGCACATGTTGCCATAACGTGTCGGCGTACCGACGACGATTCCGTCTATTCCTTTCAGGTCTTTTAAAGGATCAGCGACCGGGACGCCCTTCATTGCCTCTTTGGCTTTTTTTATGCCCTTGCTCCAGCGATCTTCTGGGATGAGTTCGGCAACTTTTTTGAGGATTGGTTCGCCTCCTGCTTCACGAACACCCTCGGTAACAGCCTTTGCCATCGTAAATGTGTGGCCGTACATCGAATAGAAGAGTACGAGGATTTTTGGTTTAGACTTGCTCACATGTTTAGCCTCCTTAATTAGTTGGTTATTGACTACTTTTTAACCCTTATAACGCTTAAGAGGCTGAGTTGCATTTTTAGTTTTCCCATAACAGGTGTTAATGTATGCGTTCAGACCCGCAATGTGCCAAGTGTCCAGCCGAATACTGCGAATCAGTGCCTCTGAAAAAGCTTAACAAAAACGCTCTACTGAGGGGTGCCCGATTAAACTCAGCCCAGAAATCATAGAGAACACTATAGAGCGATACCGAGAAAACGCTGTAAGGAGGCTTTACGTTCCAGCCACGATAACCGAGAAAGAAGCCTACGAATCTGTCAGAGGCGTAGTCATGGCAGTGAGACCACGCATCAAAGAACTCGTAGAGTTCGCGAAGCTCCTCGGCTTTAAGAAAATAGGCATAGCCTTCTGCGCTGGGCTGAGGGACGAAGCAGGTAGGGTGGCTGAGGTTCTCGAGAAGCATGGGTTTACCGTTGTTTCTGCCGTGTACAAGTGTGGAGCCGTTGACAAAACGCAGTTGGGCGTGGATAAGGAGTACAAGATTGGCAACCCTGAAGAGTTCGAGTCAGCATGTAACCCCCTTCTTCAAGCCGAGCTTCTAAACAGGGCGAAAACAGAGGTCAACGTCATAGTGGGCCTTTGCTTGGGTCATGACATGCTCTTCACTATGAACTCGAAAGCCCCAGTGACAACTCTGATAGTTAAGGACCGCTTGCTCGGCCACAACCCAGTCATATGACTGTACAGCGCCTACCATAAGGGGTAATCGAGTCGCAGAAGAGAGTCTAAAAACTTCCACGCATCCTGACAGGAGTCAATAGATTTAAATCACACCTTAGCTACCCATCGTTGAAGAGGCGAGCTTATGTCTGAAACAACAGGTGGAGGAGTTGTTTATGAATGTATAAAATGCGGAGCAAAGGTACTCACTGAGGAATTAGAGATGCGTGGAGGAGGAATCAAGTGCACCTTCTGCGGATACCGAATTCTAAAAAAAATCAGACCGCCTGTCATAAAGCGGGTTTCAACGGACTAGAAAGCCGCTTAGACAAGAGCCTCCAAAGTCAGCCTAGCCAACGCAACTTTGTCCTCTAACGACCGCATAACCGTATTAGCCACGACAGCCTTCACCCCGAGTCTCTCAACCTTCTCTTTCTCCGCCCTGTCAACCTCGTCCAAGATGAACACGTCTAGAAAGTCTCGGTAGAGAAGAGCAACGGAGCTGGCTGAAACTTCCAAGCCCAATCCTCGCATCAACTTGTCTGCAGGACCTTTTATCGTGGCGCCGCCGACTATGGGGCTTACGGCAACCACCTTGGCTTTAGCTTCTCTCAAAGCCTCTCGAACCTTCCCAACTGCCAGAATCGGCCCAATGCTCACTATCGGGTTGCTTGGACACACGATTATGCCGTCAGCGTCTCGTATAGATTCAATAACCTGAGGAGCTGGAAGCGTCGATTCAGCGCCTTCAAAAATCACGTCCAGAACCCTGTCCGTCGCCCCTCTTCTTACGAGGTATTCTTCGAAGTGCATCTTGCCCGCATCGGTGATTATCTGTGGCGCGATTTTTTCGTTGGTCGTTGGCAGGATTTTCACTCTGAGCCCGAGGGCACTGCAAAGCCTCTGCGTAACTTCGTCTAGGGTGAACTCTTCCTTCAGAAGTTTTGTTCGATAGATGTGTGTGGCGAGGTCTTTGTCGCCGAGCTTGAACCATGTTTCTAAACCGTACTTCTGGAACATGGCGAGGCAGTTGAAAGTGTCGCCCTGTATTCCCCAACCCTTCTCTTCGTCCACGATGCCCGCGAGCGTGTACATTATGATGTCGGGGTCAGGCGAGACGTGTAAACCGTACAGTTCTATGTCATCGCCCGTGTTGACGATTATTGTTAGGTTCTCATGAGGCACTATCTTAACCAAACCTTGGAGAAACTTGGCAGCCCCCACGCCCCCTGCTAGACAGACCACTCGTTCAATCAAAGGAATTCCCCTAGGCACATGTTTCGACGGGGTAAGGGTTTAACGTTAGCGGTCAGCGACTCAACGGTACTTTAGAAGATTTCTTTCTCGCCTATTTTCCTCAGCGTTTTTCCGCGAAGTCTTATGGGAGGACCGATGGCTTCTTCCAATCGTTTTTCGGTTGTTTTCCGCTTTACGGTTTCTCCGCATACGCCTCTTGGCAGCAGTTTTCGCTTCACGCACGTTGCATAGTTGCAGTTTGCGGCGTTGCATTTTTCCTCAGTCCATCTGCACCAGACGTCTGCGCCCTTAAAGATTGTGGCGTTTTTTCCGCATTTGAACAAATCACATCTTGAGGAGCAATATTTTTCTTCACCCAATGTAGACACTACCTTAGAGCAGTTTCACGCAAAATTCTGGACGATTTCACCGTTCAACAAAAATGGCTTAGGCGTTTGGGTGTTATAAACTTTTCCAATCCGCCTACTCTTTTTTCTGGCTTGACTTGAGTCTGCGGTAGAGGAAGACAAGGAGGAGGACGACGACCAGCAGGATTATGAAGGTTGCTGTGGCGAAGAGGCTTGTCTCTGTTATGAACCCGCCTATCGAGACAACTTCCCCTATTCTAAGGGTAACGGCTTGTGGGTCTTGAAGATTAAGCATCGTAATCTGGTACAGCCTTTCGCCTATGTGAACGAAGATTCGGTAGTTTCCTCCGACGAGTTCCGTGAACTGCACAACACCGTTTCCCCCAGTATTCTTAGACAAAACAAAGCCTTCCCTTTCCACAGTAACTTTCGCGTTCGATATTCCCTGCCCAAAATAATCCAACACGCTGATGTCGAGCGTTAGGTTGAAAAGCCTGCAGTAGACGCTGAAGTTTGTCGGCTGGTTAACGAGTAGGACGCTCGTCTCGTTCAAGAGAAAACCGTTTTTGTACACTTTCACTATGTACTTTCCGAAAGTCAGGCTGAAGGCAACTTCTCCGCTGATGGCTGTGTTCTGGCTTCCGACTGGCTCACTCATCGCTCCTAAGCCCCAATCCGTGACGTTGACCTGTGCGTTTTGTAGAGATAGTCCACGTCTGTCGAAGACCCTCACCACGAGCTCGTATGTTGGGCATGTAAAGTTAAGCCATCTTGTTTGCGTCAAGTTTACGGTAACTGTTTGAAACGTATTTCCATAGCGGCTTGCTTTCACCGTATAGTCGATGTTTACGAAGAGGTTTCTAAGAGTAGCTATGCCACTTAGGTCGGTTTCGATGGAAGAAGTCCCGTTGGCAGTCGTGTTGGTTCCCTTGATGTACGTGAAATTCGCGTTGACAGCGACGTAGGGAATCACGTTGCCTCCTTCATCTTTCACTGCTACTCTGAGGTGGACAAGGGAGCAGGTGATGTTCAATGCTTGGGCTCCCGTGAGGTTTCCAGAGAGACTTATTATGGATGTAGCTCCCACGCGTGAGTCGTTTAAGAACGCTGTGAATGTGTAGTTGGTTGCTTGCACGTAGAAGGATGCGATTCCTTCTTCATCAGTAGTGTTTGTGCTCACGCTGGCTGTTGCGTTTTTCGCTTCGACAACTATGCCCTTCACTGGCTCGTTGTCCAGATTCAACGCCCTAACCTCGCATGCAAAAGACTTCGAGACAATCGTGAAAGTTTGAGTGTCCTGCACTGGTTTCATTGTTCCTGAAGGCGTGGTCCGTGTCACGTTTACCCTGTAGAGTCCCAAGCTCGCGTTTGCTGGAATCGGCCAGTTAGCTGTGACTATACCTCCAGTTTGTGAGGCGTTTATGTTGGGAGAAGTGAACACAGTTTTTCCGCCGTAAGTTATCGTTACCCTCATGACGTCTGTGGGCTGAGTGTAGTTCGCTGCTTTCACGTTTACAACCTGAAACCGATGATATTCCACCGCGTCAGTGAGACCCACTGTGAAGGTTCCCGTGGACTGGTTGCTGCCTACGTTGAGGGTTAGGTTGTAGGTTCCAACGTAGAAAGTGTGGGCGTTCGCGTCGAAATCAGTCGGGTATACTGTTACGTTTTCGCCGTAACCTCCCCCATAACCCAGTTGTGGTCCAGTGGATATGGTGAAATTTGACGAATATACCTTGTTGTCAGGGTCTTTAACGGTGACGTTTGCCGAGTAATCTGTTTTTGCTTCTCCACCCGTGATTATGGCGAGAATTGTGGTGTTTTCACCTTCTTGAAGGCGTGTCTTCGTTGCTCTCCCTATGTATTGTGTTTTTACAGCGAAATTGACTGAACTGCTGACAACATCAGCTTGCACGTCTCTCAGCGTTATAGGGTACGTGCCCAAAGTGGCGTTCGGAATCACAAACGTGTCTTTCACGACATTTAACGCTGCAGTACCGTTCTTTACCAAATGCCCGTCAAACAGGATTTGGTAAGCCCCATCTGTTATGTTAATCTGTCCAGTAAGTTCAATGGTGTCTCCGACAAATCCCTCGTATTTAGAGAGTTGGCTTATTGAAGTTTCAGCGAAAACTTTCGGCGTGTATGAAGCTGTGAAGAAGGTTAAAGTGAGTAAGATTATTGAGAGAGTCGTAATCGCTGTTACTTGCTGTTTTTTGTGCAATTCATTCCCTCTTGTCATGTCGGCTCATGAAGGTTTGACATTTCATAGTAAAGGAACATTTAAAGCTTTTATCTGTTATCGCCGTCTGATATAGTTCTCGCTTTTCCATCACGCCAGAACATAGTTAGCCGTCTCCAGTAAGCGGTAAATACTCGAGATGCAAGACACTCCTGATATCTCGAAGGTGGTTAGATGATTGCGGATGTTTTGAGCATGGTGCAGAAACACGAAGAATGGCGCGGAAAGCAATGCTTAAACCTTATCCCGTCAGAAAACGTCATGAGCCCCCAAGCTCGAGCTTTACTATCCTCAGACCTAGCCCACCGATACACCGCCCCAGACCGCTTCTACATGGGCACACGTTTCATCGACGAAATAGAAAGTTACGGAGAAAAAATCGCCAGAAGCCTCTTCAAAGCAGAGACCGCAGATTTGCGCCCCCTCTCAGGGCACATAGCTGACTGGATTTTTCT
>CAZJAQ010000002.1:39464-55068 GCA_964544285.1 uncultured Candidatus Bathyarchaeia archaeon | reverse complement strand
AAGAAGGCGCCCACGCTCTTTTCGGCTCAACCCACAAATCCTTCTTCGGACCCCAAGGAGGCATCATACTCGCCGACAAAGAACATGGAGAAGTCATGAAGGAGAAAATTCATCCCACCTTCGTGGACAACGCTCATTGGAACCGAATAGCAGCACTAACCCTAGCGTTGGCTGAAATGCAAAAGTTCGGAAGCGCCTACGCCGAACAAGTCATCCGCAACGCCCAAGCCCTCGCAAAGGCACTAGGCGATTACGGGTTTCCTGTAGTTGGCGCCGACTTTGGCTACACAAGGTCGCATCAAGTTCTCTTAGACTACGGAGGATACAAGCAGGGACGAGAAGCGGCAGAGCGCCTTGAGAGGGCAAACATAATCGCTGACTGTGGAGTAAGGCTCGGCACCTGCGAAGTAACTAGGCGAGGAATGAAAGAGGCTGAGATGGGGCAAATTGCAGAGCTAATGAAGCAGGTAAGCATCGACAGAAAAGCCCCAGACAAAGTAAAACAAGACGCTATAAAGTTGACAAGAGAGTTCAGAGAGATAAAATACTGTTTCCCACAATAAAAACACAGGTTACAATCAAAAAGCTTACCATACAACTGGACGACCCCTTTCTCTGCCTCCGTATTGAATCGTAGGGGGCTCCGATGTAGTGAAAGACCCGTAACCGTCTTCCGTTTCGTGTAGGATGATTTGTTCAAAAGAGTTGACAAGTATGGTGTCATACAAGTCTAGTGAGCATTCTCCAGAGCTTTTTACATAGAAGGTTACGGTTGCCAAGGTTCCATCCCCGTTCACCCCAGGCACATTGCCTAAGAGTGCGCAATCTACAAGCATGTAGCCAGCCGTATTGTTTATTTTATAAGTGAAGAAAGTGTCTCCACCTATTCTGAGGAAAAGCCCTTCAACAACATTGACGGCGTCTAAAAGAACACCACCCCACTTTAGTTTGAACTCCCATCCGTAGAGGTCGACGACGTCTGCGATTGTGATATTTATCATGAAGTTTTGACCGACTTTCGCCGTGATGGAGGAGGGAGCGATGCTCATCACCGTTGTTTGTTGGGTAGAGAAGGTTGTCTTCGCTGGGCTTTGCTGTTCTGTCGTAGGCGCATTAATAGGAATAGAGAGTAACAAAAACAGAAAGAGAAAGGAGATAGTGTAGAGATAAGCCTTGTTGCTCATTTGTTTTCCATCGCTCATGTTTATCGAAGCTTTGCCGGGTTTATTTGCTTTGTTTCCCCTTGGGAAAAAAAGAGGAGGAGGTGATGGTTAGTATTCTTCGCCTAGGTTCGCGGCAATCGTTGTCAAGTCGCCGATGTCTATGACGAAGTCAAAGTTAAAGTCGATTTCCCAGCTGTAGCATCCCTCAGGCCTTCCGGGCATTTCTCCATATGCCTTAGCGATATGGACCAAGTCCAAGATGTTGACTTCACTGTCCATGTTGCAGTCGCCTATGGGGATTGGAATGGGTCTACCTAAGTAGTGGGTGACGGTTCCGCCGATCAAATCGAGACTGGTAATGTCTACTTCGAAGTCAGTCCAGTTGCCCATCACTCGAAGTTCTCCAGAGGCATCGTCAACTATCTGCTCTAATGTCCAGCTGCAGTTACCTTCAGAATCCCAAACGAATGTCGCACTGTAGGCGTCCCAGAGACCTGCAACGTATAAGTCGTAGCCTGTATAGTTGAGTTCCACTGTCGTGCTGTTGACCAGCGTGGCTCCGTAGAAGGAAAACGTCATTGTGTAATTTGGCAACATCGGAGGAAACTCTAAGGGTAATGATGCCCATGCTACATGTACCATTGCCCATTCTCCAACTTTTGCGTGGGCGCCGAGCCAACCCATTATCGGGGTTTCGCCGTAAGTTTGGACTGCTCCTATCACGTGAACCCATGTTTTTTCTTCAACTGTTTCAGCAAAGCTTGGTAGCGTCGCCGCCGCCAGCATCACCAGCATTAATCCCATCAAAGCGGTTTTTTTCATGTTTCTCCATTACTCCCTTTTTTCTACGGTTAATTTCTTGGAAAAACTCTAATAAAAGCGTTTCTGAGCGTATTTTCAATTTATATTGTTCAAAAACGTTTATTTAATCAAAATAACGTTTATAATCATTTATTTTATCTAATTACGACCAGAAATATCAAGTTTTACTCTGAGAAGCAATCTTTTTACACAACCTATTAATATTAGATCTTCTAAATCACAGTTCCAGATTTCTTAAATAAGGTCGAGAGCATTATTTTTTGATGAAGTCTATGAAAACCCTCTCGCCCCTTCTATTTCTCTTATTCTTATCGATTCTGCTACTTTGTCCCACTGTTAGGGGTGAGTACCAACTTGAGTACACCATCGAAGTAGAGTCTAATGGTTTAGCCAAATGGGTCATCGAACAAAGGTTCCTCGAGGGAGAGAGCGCGCCACCTTCTCCGCAGCTCTTTGTGACTTTCGTCGATAATGTCAAAGCGCTCGTGAGTTCTGCCGAACTTAAGACTGGACGAGAGATGAATGCCAGTGGCTTCTCGATGACAGCGAACGTTTCAGGCTCCTACACAGTCTTAAAATACCAGTTTCATTGGTCCGGGTTCGCAGCAGTTTACTCTGATGGAATTATGATAGGGGACGTGTTTGAGGTTGAAGGGTTGTTTCTCTATGGAGAAGGCATCGTTAACATAATATACCCTTCGGGCTTCATCGTCGAAAGTGTCTCTCCACAGCCACACAGCCAATCTTCTCAAAAGCTCACTTGGTGGGGAATCAAAGACTTCAAGTTGGGAGAACCAAAAATCTTGCTTGTTGAAGAGGGAGCCTACAACTTCGTAGACGTGTTAAAGGAAAACGCCATTATAATCATAGGTGCAGTCGCCCTAGCCGTCATAGGGGCTACAGGCCTCTACCACTTCAGATTAAGGAAGAAGGGGAAGAAAGAGGAAATCAGCGTTGAGCCACCGACGATTGTAGAAACTCCTGAAATAGAAGATAGCGAAGAAAAGATTGTGAACCTTTTAAAAGCGGCTGAAGGCCGTTTACTCCAATCTGCCATCGCAGATCGTTGTAAGTTCTCGAAAGCCAAAACCAGCATTCTTCTATCAAAGATGGAGAAGAGCGGAATCGTCAAAAGGTATGAAAAGGGAAGAGAAAAATTAGTGGCTTTAACGGAAGGAAGCGAAGATGGAGAGGCTCATGAAGGCTAAAGTTGATATTGGCGAATGCGGGATAGAAGAAGTTGACCTAGGAAGTGAAGACACATGTCAACTACGAAGCATCTTTTGCTGTTGACTACATCTCTATTAGTCGCAGTCATATTCGTATCTTCAGCTCAAGCCAGCCTACAAACCATTATACAAGTGGAACCTTACAGAAGCTTCGCTGAAGTGGGGCAAACTTTTACGATAAGCGTTACAGTTAAAGATGTTCAGAACCTCTACGGTCTTGAGATCACCCTCTATTGGAACCAGTCCATCTTGAAAGCAATGGATGTTGACGTCAGATTAGGGTTTGAGTCTCATGGAGATGGAGTTTTACACGAAATTCTAGGCCCGGCGAACGTGCAAATCTACGAAAATGAAACAACTCAAGAGCAGGGAAAATATGTTCTCGTAGCATCTTCAATTGCTCCTGCACCTTCTTTTAACGGAAGCGGAAACATCGTAAGAATAACCTTTAACGTCACCAATACAGGAACTTGCGGATTGAACTTGCAGACGAAGCTCTACGATAAACCACCAGTGGGAGAAGTTTCAGAGCCGATACCCCACACTACTCAAAGTGGATTTTTCGGCAAACCCTTAGAAACTTCGTGGTGGCCCTACACAATCGCGACGATAGTCATACTTGCAGTCATAGTGGCGGTGGTTTTATACTACAAGAAACGCTCTAGTCTCGAAGAAAACGCATAACGCACCGTAGACAAAAAACATTCTTATTTAAGTGAAAGGTTTAGTTTTCTCAAAAAACCGAGGTTGCCTCTTGCACCAGCCCATTCCCAACGATCTCTTACAGCTCCTTAAGACGCAGAAGTACCACATGGTAGGCGAGCACTCAGCCGTCAAGCGTTGCAGATGGCTCTACAACACGTTAATCCACGACCAACCCTGCTACAAACAGAAGTTCTACGGCATAAAGACCCACCAATGTATCCAGATGACGCCCACTGTTTTCAGCTGTACGATGCGGTGCCTGTTTTGTTGGAGAGCTCAGAGTGGAGACAGGGGACTAAAGTGGGAAGAGACATCACTGCCAACGTGCGATGACCCAGAAGACATAGTGGAGGGCTGCATTAAGACGCAGCTTAGACTCTTAAGCGGGTACAAGGCAAACCCAAACGCCAACAAGGAAAAATTCAGAGAAGCGTTGACCCCGAGACACGCAGCTATAAGCCTCACGGGAGAACCGACGCTCTACCCGCGCCTTGGAGAGTTGATTAAAGCCTTCCATAAGAGAGGCTTCACGACGTTCTTGGTGTCCAACGGCACCGTGCCAGAGGCTTTGGCTAAGTTAAATGAAGAGCCTACGCAACTGTACATTTCCACATGCGCCCCAGACAAAAAATCCTTCCAAGAAACATGCCGACCACAAATCCCGAACGCTTGGGAAAAACTGAACGAAACTCTCGATTTGTTGCCGAGCTTCCGATGCCCCACGGTCATGCGTATTACTTTGGCGCGACACCTCAACCTTAAACGTCCAGAGCTCTACGCTAAACTTGTTGAGAAGGCTAGCCCGACTTACGTGGAGCCTAAAGCCTACATGCACGTAGGGTTTTCAAGGCTGAGACTCACGTATGCAAACATGCCCTTTCATGAGGAAATCCGAGACTTTGCTGCTGAATTGGCTGAGGAAACTGGCTACAGAGTGCTCGATGAATCGAAGGAAAGCCGAGTAGCCTTGCTAAGCAGACTAGAAAAACCCGTCAAACTGACGAGTATATAGGGTAGATTCCTTAAATATGAATACAAAAACTCGTTACAGCTAGGAGAAGCACAGAATGAAAGTTGACGCCTTCGAAAACGTGAAGAATCAAATAGGCTTTTGCGGCATCTGGTGCGGCAGTTGCCCAGCAGGCAACGGTGTTACAGTCGAGTTGGCAAGGAGATTCGAGGAAATGGCGAAGAAGCAAAAACTTGAAAAATGGGTTCCAAAGAATTTTGATTTTCAAGAGTTTATGAAGGGGTTAGCCTCCATACAAGCCATGCCTCTATGTCCTGGATGCCAGAAAGGCGGTGGAAACCAAACCTGTAAGATTAGAACATGCGCCCAAAACAAGAAAGTGGCACGCTGTAGCCAATGCAACCAGCTCAAGGAATGCAGGAACTTCGAATCGCTGGAGAAGAGTCATCCAAAGATAAGAGAGGACTTGACGAAAATCGCGGGCATGGAGCAGAAGGAACTCGTGGAGAAATGGCTTGGTGAACTGAAAACGAAGTGGCCCCATTGCATTTTGTTCTTGCCTAGGGATTAAGAATTGATTGCGGTACGTGTGCAAAGCCTTTTAAGATAACGTTGTGAATCACCCTTGAAAAGCAGTTTTGGAGTTTACGTACGTGTCGCTAAGCAAAATTCTAAACAAAATCGAGAGAGAACTAAGCGAACGGAAAGAAGTTAAGGATGAGCTTTATGAGGCGATGCGGAAGGCAACACGCCTCTCTAAACAAGCAATCTTCTCGGCGCACAAAGGACAGCTCAAAGAAGCAAAGAAACTGCTCAACGACGCAAAGATGCTGTTCGGCAAGCTTGACGCAATCCCCGAAACTCATCGAGAATTGGTCCACGCGGGCATCGTCGACTCCGCTTTTCAAGAATACGCCGAAGCCCACATCTTTCTAAACCTAGTCGAGAAGGGCACGTTTGTCACTGCTGAGAAGATCGCTGTTCCCTCGACTTCGTATTTGCTGGGATTAGCAGACGTGGTTGGCGAACTCAGGCGCAGGGTTCTAGACTTGCTCAGAGAGGGAAAAGTGAACGAGGCTGAGAGAAACCTAGAAACCATGGAGCGCATCCACGACGAGCTTATGAGCATGGATGAGGCGCTACACGCCATCTCTGAACTAAGACGGAAGACTGACGTTGCGAGACGACTCATAGAAGTCACCCGCGGAGACGTTACGATCGAAGTGCGCAGGAATTCGCTGGAGCGCTCGATTGAAAGGCTTGAGAAAACCATGAAAGCCGAGAAGAAATAGGGTAGCCCAGCTTGTTACAAAAATTGGAAAAAGAGAAGATTTCAGGGTGGTTCTCTGTCAAGAAAGCTCACGCCGCCCAGCTCAAAACGTCCAAACACATTGTTAGAAGAGACATCCTTCCAAAGAAAATACGCCGCGTTGCAGGGGTAGACACCGCGTACACGAAAAAACATTCAATCGGCGCTGTAGCGGTCGTTGACTACGACTCGCTCTCTTTCATTGAATCGGAAACAGCTTATGTTAAAACGGAGTTTCCATACATTCCCACGTTATTGTCTTTTAGGGAGATTCCACCAACAGTTGCTGCCATCGGAAAGTTGCGTTTGCATCCAGATGTTTTTCTGGTCGACGGGCAGGGGATAATGCATCCTTACAGACTGGGGTTCGCCAGCCACCTAGGACTCATTCTCGGCAAGCCGACTATTGGAGTCGCAAAGAGCCCGTTAATAGGGGAGATTGGCTTATTTAATGAGGAAAGCTGGGCACCCATAACCGACAAAAAGGAAATCGTTGGAGCAGCACTTCTTACTAGAAAAGAAGCAAAGCCCGTGTATGTAAGCGTTGGGCACATGGTTTCGCTGAAAAGAGCCATAGAAATAGTTAGACACTGCAGCTTAAACCATCGAATTCCAGAGCCCATCCGCTTGGCACACGGTCTAGCCAAAGAGGAAAAACGGAAAATTCAAAACATCGAGTAAGTAATAGAGACAAGGGATACGTTTTGAACCCTCGCTTAAGACGCATCATAAACCTGATAAAGGATAAGGGTCTTCGAATGAAAGTTGCAGAAATAGTAGAAAACCCAAGAGTCGAGATTGGCGACGCAGTCTATTCGGGGTTACCCCTCGAAACCTCTCCTGCAGGGTTGTCGCGGCATCACAGCTATCCTGGAGGCTTCATCGAACACGTAGTTGCCACCGTTGAGGTTGCCCTGACGCTTTGCGATGTTGCGAAGAAAGTGTATGGGGGCAAAGTGAACCGCGACCTCGTGCTGGCTGGCGTCTTGTTGCATGATATTTTCAAACCGCTAACTTACCAGACGGAGGGCGAAGGCTATTCCACTACAACCCTCGGTGAACGCTTGGACCATCTGACCCTCGTCACAGCAGAGCTAATTCGAAGAAACTTCCCCTTGGACTTGATTCACATAGTCTGCGCTCACCATGGAGGCGAAGCAGGACCGATGTGGCCGAGAACTGTTGAAGCTTTAATCTGCCATCTTGCAGACCAAGCAGACTCTCAGCTGAACGGCGAAGTGTTACGTGCTGCAAAGTATCTCTCAAGAAGAGCTACTGGCGAGGAGCTGTCCATGTTGACTTCGAAGGAAGCCTTCGACATCGTACATTCGAAGACCGTCGAAGGGTGGGAAGGAGTGAACGAAGCCGTAGAGAGAATAAGAAGAAAGAGACTTCGTTGACTATAACCGAACTATTTTAGCTTCTCGAGTCATTGTGTCTAAGAGGGCTATAGTGGGTTTTCCACTCAGGTAGCCGCATACCTCTCCAGGGTTGATTACCGTTGTTTTGCCCTTCTTGTAGATTCTCGCCTCGTGCAAGTGTCCATGAACCACCACGTCATAACACTCAGTGTTCACGAGTGATTGTAAAAGCTCCTCTTCGCCGTGCAGTAAGGCGATTTTCAAGCCGCCAGCCGTGACTTCAGCGAAGTCGCCTCGAATCTCAGCCCCTTTGATGTCGGCGAATCGCTTCTTCAAGAGCTCGTGGTCGCCGTCGTTGTTTCCAAAAACGCCGATTAGCTTTGCCTTCAACTGTTTAAAACGCAGTACTGTGAAGGGCGCAACGTAGTCGCCTGCGTGAAGCACCAACTCCACTCTTTCTTGGTTCAGCCTTTCTATTGCCTTGTCGACGAGGGGTAGGTTGTCATGCGTGTCTGCTATTATGCCTACTTTCACTTTTTGCTCACCTATTGAAGGAGTTTGGCGCCCACTTGAAAAGCTTTTTTCATTATTCCTTCATCATCCTTGACCCCGCCGTAGCTTTCGTCGCTGTGAGGATATAGAATTGTTTCGGTGAGTTCTACGTTAGCCCACGTGAAGAACCCTTTTACAGTTTTCAAGATTGTCTCGAATTCTTGTTCAGCACCTGCAACTGCGATGAAAACCCCTTTCTTCTTTTTCTTAATCCTTCTAACAAACCCGAAACTTCCATCAGGAAGACTCACGTATGGCATCAGACAGTTAGAACGGTCAATCATTAATTTAACTTGGGCACTGACGGTGTCGAAGTAGACTGGAGAGCCCAAGATGATGGCGTCGCAGGCTTCGAGTGTGTTGTAGATTTGTTCCATGTCGTCTTTGAAGAAGCAATATTTTGGATTGGGGTCTTTGCCGCAGTCTTGGCAGGGCTTTATCTGCAGGTCATTAAGGTATATTTTCTCCACTTCTGCCTCTCGGCTTTTCGCCCCTTCTAGCACCTGTGAAACGAGAAGGTCGACGTTTCCTTTCTTGTTTGGGCTGCCGACTATTCCACAGACTTTCATCAAGGCATCCACTTAAACAGCTGACTCGCCCTTGCCTCGAGTTCTAAGAAGCCACTGACCGTACTCGTAGCCCTTCTCAAAAGCTGTCGTGTTCAGTTCTTCAGTTCCTTTTGGAACATTTCGCAGAATGGCTTTCTTCATAGCCTCAGGACTAACTATATTGGTGAGTGCAGTTAGGGCGCCGAGCATGACCACGTTGGCTACTATTGTTTTGCCCATTTCTTCGGCGATTTTCGTTGCAGGCACATCGTATATCCTTGCGTTTGGGGGGTCGTTTCTGTCGGTTACCATGTCGGGGTCTACGAGGATAGTCGCACCCTTCTTCGCGTCGTTGACGTATTTGTGGTAAGCTTCTTGGGACATTACCATCACTATGTCAGGCTCGTCTACCTTCGGAAAGTCTATCTCTTCGTCCGCTATGACCACTTCGGACCTGCAGCTGCCTCCCCGTGACTCCGGTCCATAGGACTGAGTTTCCACGGCGTTTTTGCCACTGTAAAGGCACGCTGCCATCGCGGTTATCAAGCCCGACCGAATTATGCCCTGTCCTCCGAAGCCAGCAAACCTAATTTCGATTCTCATTTGGCTTTCTCTCCTTTAAGCTTCTCCTGCAGTTTAGTAGTCATTTCTTGGAGTAGTCTTCCGTAGCTTGGTTTCTCTAGGTCGACGAATTCGCCTGTTATTATTTGGTCTCGTGTGATGTCTGCCTTTGCAGGGTCGTATCCTCGCTGAACCTGGGACAAGAGCTTGTACCCTTTCATTATGTCAATTGGTGCTCCGAGCTTGTTGTAGCGTCCGTAGAGTTCTGGGCAAGGCGAGATGACTTCTATAAAAGAGAAGCCTTCCTTCTGCAGTGCCTTCTTCACCGAGTTTTTCAGCCTCCTCACCTGAAGAGTCGTCCACCTAGCAACGTACACGGCGCCAGACGCAGCAGCAAGATGAACGAGGTTGAAAGGATGCTCAATATTCCCGTAAGGCGTAGTGGTGGTCCACGATTGAAGAGGCGTAGTTGGACCATATTGACCACCAGTCATTCCGTAGTTGAAGTTGTTAGCGCAGATAACCTTGATGTCCATGTTTCTGCGGGCGGCATGGATAAAGTGGTTTCCGCCGATTGCGAAGAGGTCGCCGTCGCCGCTGATGACTACGACCTGTAGTTCTGGGTTTGCCAGCTTCACTCCAGTAGCGAAGGCTATGGCTCTGCCGTGGGTTGTGTGAAAAGAGTCAACGTTGACGTAGCCAGCTGCGCGACCGATGCATCCGATTCCTGAGACGACGACTAGCTTGTCCAAGTCCAGTTTAAGCTCGTCGAGAGCCTCGAGAAAGCTGTTAAGCAGAATGCCGTTTCCGCAGCCCTCACACCAGATGTGGGGCATTCTTTCCCGTCTCAGATACTTCGCCAAGGGATGCTGCATCATCAAATCCGTCTCAGTCATTCAAAGCCCTCCTTATCGCCTCAACGATTTCTGAGGGTCGATGAGGCTCCTCACCAAGCTTCGACAGGAGAGAAACAGGAGTCGCCTTCGCCGCTCGCTCCACTTCCCGAACCAGCTGACCGTAATTCATTTCTGGAACGATTATGGCTTTAACTTGCTTAGCGATTTTAGCCACATGATTTTCTGGGAAGGGCCAGAGAGTGATTAAGCGTAGGAGCCCAGCTTTTATTCCGTCAGCTCTGGCTTTGCGTACTGCGCTCAGGGCTGCGCGAGAAGCGATGCCGTAGGCTATGACTGCCACTTCAGCGTCTTCGAGCATTACCTCTTCGACTTTTGTTATTTTATCAGCGTTCTTACGTATCTTGTCGCACAATCTTCTGACGAGTTTTGTCTGGTCTTCGATGCTTACCGTCTGCGGCTCGCCTTTTTCATCATGCGTCAAACCCGTGGCGTGGAAGTGGTAGCCTTCCCCGAAGCAAGCCATTGGAGGCACCAGATTTTCGTCAGGCTCGAAGGGCTGATATTCGCTGGGCGGTACTTTCGGCTTATTGCGATTAACAATGGTGATTTCTTCCAGCGGCGGAATCTTAACTCGCTCCCACATGTGACCGACGATTTCGTCAGCCAACAATATGACTGGAACACGGTAGGTTTCAGCCAAGTTGAAGGCTTCAACAGTTAAGTCGAACATCTCTTGGACTGACGAAGGTGTTAGGGCGATTATTTCATAGTCGCCATGAGAACCCCACTTCGCCTGCATCACGTCCTGCTGACCCGGCATCGTAGGTTGACCAGTGCTGGGACCACCACGCATTATGTTCACAACAACTAGGGGCGCCTCAGTCATGACAGCTAACCCTATGTTCTCCTGCATCAGGCTGAAGCCTGGACCCGAAGTTGCAGTCATAGCTTTCTTGCAAGCGTAAGAGGCACCGATGACAGCAGCGATGGAAGCGATTTCGTCTTCCATCTGAATGTAAACGCCTCCAACTTCTGGCAGTCGCCTCGCCATCCGCTCAGCGATTTCTGTGGCAGGTGTGATGGGGTAGCCGCCGAAGAAGCGACATCCTGCTGCAATCGCTCCTTCAGCGCATGCAAGGTCGCCGCTCATGAAATGCGTTCCTGTGAGCACTACTCTACTCTTTTCTTCCATCGTCACAATCCTTCCTATCTTTCCTTTCTACCGTGAATATCGCGAATTCTGGGCAGATGGCTGTGCAGAAGCCGCAGAGAGCGCATTTGCTTTCATCCACTACTTTCGGTGGGTATGCGCCTTTCTTGTTGATCTCGTCAGACTTTTCCAGCACTTTTTTTGGGCAAAATTCGATGCAGAAGCCGCAGCCCTTGCACAAGTCGGGTATTATGTGGATTTCCGCTTCAGAAGTCTTGATTTTGTCGGCGTCTAGGGGTTTTCTCCAAAGTTTTTGAGGCACCATCAATCCCGTCCCTGCTCCTCTGCAAAGGCTTTCTTTGATTTTTCCACTTCCTCGGCTGTTAGCTTGTTCAAGGTTGCCTGCATTTCGCGTACCTTGGAGGCAACTCTCTCTCCTTCCGCAGCTGAAGCCCACAGAAGCTGCAGCCTCCCTTTGTCAACTCCAAGTCGCTCCATCTTCTTCCACAACCGCTCCACCCTCTTCTGCGTCTGATAGTTAGCGTTAATGTAATGGCAGTCTCCCGGATGGCAACCTGCAACTAACACTGCGCCAGCGCCTCTGGCGAAAGCGTGCTCCACAAACTTCGGCGACACCCTTCCAGAGCACATGGTTCGGATTATGCGAACGTTTGGCGGGTATTGCATTCGGCTGACACCTGCGAAGTCTGCCCCAGCATAGGCGCACCAGTTGCAGCAGAACGCGATTATCTTCTTGTCAGCGTCCTCTTCCGTCAGAGCATCGATTTGAGCCATTATCTGAGAGTTCGTGAAATGACGCATGTGCAGAGCTTCGAATTGGCACTCGGCGCCGCACGTGCCACATCCAGCGCATGCAGCCTCGACTACCTCGACAAGTTTCCGTTCCTTGTCTACCCGTATGGCATTGTAGGGGCAAACTCGAGCACATAGCCCACAAATCTCGCAGTTTTCAGGGATAGGCTTGGGTGTGATGGCTTCGACTGTTACTTTTCCCTGTGCCATCAGGATGCCCGCGCGTGCTGCTGCAGCGCTCGCTTGAGTCACGCTGTCTTTAATGTCCTTTGGAGACTCGGCGCAGCCCGCTAGGAACACTCCTCCTGTGGGAGCGTCGACGGGTCTAAGCTTTGGATGGGCTTCCATGAAGAATCCGTCAGGGCTTCTGGACAGCGTGAAGAGGCGTTGGATGACGTCGCTGTCTCTGCAGGGTTCGATGCCCACTGAAAGGATAACCATGCCCACGTTGACTCTGTAGAGTTCTTTCTGAAGCGTGTTCTCCCCCATCAACCATAAATTGTGGGTTTTGCGGTCTTCAAAAACCTCTGCGGGCAATCCTCGGATGAATACTACGCCTTCTTCCTTCGCTCGTCTGTAGAGGTCTTCGAAGCCTTTTCCGAAAGCCCTTATGTCCACGTAGAAGACGTAGATGTTCACGTGGGGCCAGTGTTCTTTGATTAGGAGGCTGTCTTTTATCGTGTTCATGCAGCACACGTTGCTACAATAGGGCTTTCCTTTTTCTGACCTCGAGCCTACGCATTGGACGAAGGCGACTGAGTCGGGGATTTTCATGTCGCTGGGGCGGATGAGGTTTCCTCCCGAAGGTCCGCCTGCGTTGATTAGTCTTTCAAACTCGAGGGAAGTGATTACGTTTGGGTGCTGAGTGTAGCCGTAGCTTAGCAAGGCAGATGGGTCACATACATCGGCGCCTGTTGCCACGACTATCGTGCCCACTTCTAATTCGAGGGTTTCGGGTTTCATGTCGAAGTCTATGGCTTCTCTTTCGCAGGCTTTGATGCACTTGTCGCATGCCATGACGCCTTCTTTGTTGAGGCATATTTCGCGGTCTATTATGTAAGTGGAGGGCACGGCTTGAGCGAAGGGGGTGTAGACAGCTTTTCTAGTCGCCAAGCCAACGTCGAACTCGTTTGGCGCGGTCACAGGGCATGCTTCTGAACAGTCGCCGCAGGCGCTGCAGTCGCGTGTTACGTATCTTGGCTTTTTGAGCACTTTTACTCTGAAGTTTCCTATGTAGCCCTTAACTTCTTGGACTTCGCTGTTAGTTAGCAGTTCTATGTTGGGGTGGCGTCCAGCGTCCGACATTTTTGGTGCGAGAATGCAGATTGAACAATCCATCGTCGGGAATGTTTTGTCGATCTGTGCCATCCTTCCGCCGATGCTCGGCTCTTTTTCCACCAAGTACACTTTGTAGCCTGTATCTGCTAGGTCTAGGGCTGCTTGGATGCCTGCCACTCCGCCGCCTATCACTAGTGCCTTTTTGAGAATGGGGACTTCGGCTTCGGTTGCTGGTTCGAGAAGGGCAACCTTTGCAACCGCTGCTCTAACCAAATCCTTAGCTTTCTCGGTCGCAGCCTCTTTTTCGTGAAGGTGCACCCAACTGCAGTGTTCCCGTATGTTTGCCATCTCGAATAGATACTTGTTCAACCCCGCCTCCTCGCATGCCTTTCGGAAAGTAGGTTCGTGAAGACGCGGAGAACAGGAAGCAACCACCACGCGGTTTAGGTTGCGTTCTCTGATGTCGTTTTTGATTAGTTCTTGACCTTGGTCAGAGCAAGTGTAACGGTTGTCCTTTGCAACGACTACGTGGGGAAGGGTAGATGCGAACTCTGCTACTTCTTTGCAATTAACTGTTCCCGCTATGTTCAAGCCGCAGTGGCACACGTAGACGCCTATCCGCGGTTCCTCTTCAGCTTTCTTTTCAGCTGCCACGGCGTTTCTCCTCCTCTTTAACCGTTGTTAAATATTGATCTATGGAGCATGCGGCTCGTTTGCCAGCGAGGATAGCCTCCATCACAGTCGCTGGTCCCGTGACCGCGTCGCCCCCTGCAAAAACTCCCGTCATGGTGGTTTCCATGGTAATGGGGGTGACCAAGATTCTGCTGTTCTTGTCCACTTCAACTTCTTGGGGCAAAAATGCGGCTTCTACCGTTTCTCCGATGGCAACTATTATCGTGTCAAGCTCTACGGAGAATTCGGAGCCTTCAACAGGCATTGGTGCTCTTCGGCCTGTTTCGTCTGGTTCGCCCAGCTTCATTTTGACGCACTCTAGCCCTACAGCTTTCCCGTCTTTTCCCAATATTCTCTTCGGCGCCACGAGGAACTCGATTTTTACGCCCTTCTTCTCTGCCTCCATGACCTCCCAGGGGTTGGCTGGCATTTCTTCTCGAGTCCTTCTGTATAAGACGACGGCTTCTCTGGCTCCTTGATGAAGGGCAGTTCTAGCTGCGTCGACGGCAACGTTTCCACCCCCAATTGCGGCAACCTTCTTTCCGAGGCTGACTTTCTGCTGCATGTTAACCTTCCACAGAAAATCTAAAGCGTCGATTACTCCTTGCATCTCTTCGCCTTCGATTCCTAGCTTTCGGCTTTTGTGAGCACCGAGGGCGATGAACACTGCCTTGTATCCGTCACGCCAAAGCTCATCAAAACTCGTGTTCTTTCCAACTTTCGTGTTGGTCTTTATTTCCACGCTCAAGTCTTTCAAACGTTGAATCTCGCTTTCCAGCGTTTTCCTAGGCAGTCGGTACTCGGGCATGCTCTTCCTCAGCATACCTCCAGCTTGGGGAAGCGCCTCAAAAATCGTGACAGAATACCCCTTTTCTGCGAGCTCAGAAGCAGCTGTGAGCCCCGCTGGACCTGAACCAATTATCGCCACTCTTTCCCCGTGGTTGACGGCTGTTTCCTTCTTTCTTGTTTGCCTTCGTCGTGTGGTCAATTTCTCCAGAGCGTCTGTTAACTTTTCGTTACTTAGCTCTGCACGCTCAGGGTGAAAACACGTGTACCAGCATACGGTTGGGAACGGAACTTCTTTTTCTATCGTCGAGACCGCCTTCTTGAAACCGTTGAGAAGCCCCCGTTTTGCAGCTTCGCTTTTTAGAAGTTGGAATATTTCTGGAGGTTTGAGCCCTTGAGGGCATTGTTTGTGGCATCTGTAGCACCATGCGCACAGCCAGAGACTTTCTTCTTTCAAAGCTTTTTCGGGCTCTACAAGAACCTTTTGCAGCAGGCTTCGGGGGTTGTAGTATGGCGATAGCAATTCGGCCATGGGACAGCTTGCTGTACAGATGCCGCATTCGAAGCAGTATTTTGTCTTCTCCCGGATTTCTTTCGGGATAAGGGATGAGTGCATTTCATTCTGTACCCTATTAGTCATTCTATTGGTTGCTCCTTGCTGTTTAGGAGTTCTGGGCGCCGCCTTTCTGGTTCTTCTGGAATAGAAGAGTCGTCTCCGATATAAACTTTACAAACGTAAACCTCTGTCCCAAAATCACCGACACGCAAGCTACGAAACACCTATATCCACACAGAAAAGAACAGAAAATAAAAAGGTTGAGAAAAATG
>CAZJAQ010000002.1:0-39364 GCA_964544285.1 uncultured Candidatus Bathyarchaeia archaeon | reverse complement strand
GAAACACCTATATCCACACAGAAAAGAACAGAAAATAAAAAGGTTGAGAAAAATGAACCGAGTAAAGGCAGTCTTATATGGAGTAGGAGCGGTCGGCAGCCTCATTGCAAAATTCCTCCTCCAGAAAGAGGGAATAGAAGTAGTCGGTGCCATCGACGTAGCGAAGGAAAAAGTGGGCAAAGACTTGGGAGAAGTCTTGGTCACAGGCAAGCATGTCGGCGTGACTATTTCAAACAACGCTGACGAGGTGCTTTCAAGAACAAACCCTCACATCGTGGTGCACACAACCTCTTCATACCTCAAAGACGTTTATCCCCAACTAGAGGGCATCCTTAAACACGGCGTAAACGTCGTTTCTACGTGTGAAGAACTCTCCTACCCCTACCATTCAGAACCCCAACTAGCCAGAAAACTCGACTCATTGGCGAAGGAACACCAAGCCACAGTCTTAGGAACAGGCATAAACCCCGGCTTCCTAATGGACACACTGGTCATTACACTCACATCTGTCTGCCAAAGAATAGAGAAAATCAGGGCTGTCAGAGTCATGAACGCCGCCACTCGCCGAGTGCCCTTCCAAAAAAAGATTGGCGCAGGTCTCAGCGTAGAAGAGTTTCACGAAGCCATCGAAAAGGGACTAATCACGGGACATGTTGGCTTGGAGCAGTCGGTTGCGATGATTGCAGCGGCTTTAGCGTGGCATCTGGACAAAGTTAAGGTTGACCCTGTCGAGCCCGTCATCTCCAAAAAACCAGTGCGAAGCGAGGCTGTCAAAGTCAAGGCTGGCTGTGCGGCTGGCTTGAGGCAGGCAGCAAGAGGGTACAGAAAGGGAAAAGAAGTCATCACGCTCGAGTTTCAAGCCTACATCGGGGCAAAAGAGGAGTACGACTCCATAACGATTGAAGGCGTTCCCAACATAAACCAGAGAATCACGCCCTGCGTGCATGGGGATATTGGCACGATAGCGATGGTTGTAAACGCCATTCCCAGAGTGATTAACGCATCCCCAGGTCTGGTTACGATGAAGGATTTGCCCGTACCCTCCGCCGCAGCCGAAAGCATGCTAAACTACGTTCACAAGCTTCAGGAGACATGTCCGTGACACTCAAAATCGACATCAACTGCGACCTCGGCGAAAGCTTCGGCAACTTCAAAATCGGACACGACCCAAAAATCATGCCCTACATAACCTCTGCAAACATCGCTTGCGGCTTCCACGCAGGCGACCCTATGGTAATGGCTAGAACTGTGAAGTTGGCGAAGGAAAGTGGGGTTGCGGTGGGGGCACATCCAGGGTTTCCAGATTTAACAGGGTTCGGTCGCCGTCACATGGAGCTTTCGAAAGAAGAAGCCAGAAACATCGTTGTCTATCAAGTAGGAGCCCTCGAAGCCTTCGCCAAAGCAGCAGGGGCAGGGTTGCAGCACGTTAAGCCCCACGGAGCCCTCTACAACGCCGCGGCTAAGAATAAGGCGTACACCGAAGCCATCATAGAAGCCCTCCAAGCAATTAACCCGAGACTCGTGTTATTTTCTTTGGCAAAGTCAAAGACGGCTAAAATCGCTGCAGAAGCGGGTTTACGCGTGGCACACGAGGTTTTCGCGGACAGAGCTTACAAAGCAGACGGCACCTTGGTTCCCAGAAACTTGACGGGAGCAGTGATAGCAGATTCGAAACTCGTGGCTGGGAGAGCCGTGAAGATGGCGAAAGAAAAAAAGATAGCAGCTATCGACGGGCAGATTGTTAAGTTCGATGAAGTCCACACCATCTGTGTTCATGGCGACACGTTAAACGCCGTGGAACTTGCGAAATCCGTTAAGAAAGCGCTTTTAGCTGCAGGCATCGAAGTTGCCCCTGTGGGCGTTTTCGTCTAGGTGTGGGCATTGGACCAGCCTGCAAGGTATACGCCAGTAGGCGACAGAGCATTATTGGTCCAGTTCGGCAACGTCATAAGGTTGGACGTAAACCGCAAGGTGCACACCTTAGAACACGCGATTTCTCAGGCTGGGATACATGGCTTGGAGGAATGTGTGCCCGCCTATTGTTCGCTCCTCGTTTACTACGACCCTTCTAAAACGAGTTATGAGCAACTGGTTTTTCGTTTAAAGGATATGGAAGCAAAACTGAGCGAGATTGGCGTCTCAGCCCCCAAACGAGTGATTGAGGTGCCCCTAGTCTACGGTGGCGCGTATGGACCTGACCTCGACTACGTGGCTAGATACCACAACCTCGACGAAGAAGAAGTTGTCAGACTGCACAGCAGCAAGGAATACACAGTGTATATGATAGGCTTCGTAGCGGGTTTTCCCTACTTGGGCGAGGTATCCGAGGAAATTGCGACGCCGAGGTTGAAAACGCCGCGGCTACGAGTGCCCGCCGGGTCGGTGGGGATCGCTGAGAAACAGACGGGCATATACCCGTGCGAGTCGCCTGGAGGATGGCAGATTATCGGTCGAACGCCATTGAAGTTTTTCGACGTCAACAAGCATCCGCCAGCGTTGATACAGCCGGGTGACACTGTGAAATTTACGCCTATCGAAGAAAGAGAGTTTGAAGAAACTAAGGAACGACCGAAATGAAACTGTGCAGAGTAGTTAAACCCGGTCTTCTTACAACAGTTCAAGACTGGGGACGCTTCGGCTTCCAAAAATACGGCGTACCAGTCTCGGGAGCGATGGATACCTATGCCTTTGTCGCGGCAAACCTTCTGGTGGGCAATAAATCTAGCGATGCTTGTCTGGAAATTGCGTTGCTAGGTCCAGAGCTCAAGTTTCTCAGTGACGTTCAAATTGCCATAGCAGGTGCTGAACTCTCGCCGACTCTAAATGGCGACACAGTTGCCTGTTGGAAAACATTGCGAATATGTGAAGGCGACGTGCTATCCTTTGGATCTCCTAGAAGTGGATGCAGAGCGTATCTAGCCGCAAGAGGGGGAATAGACGTGCCAGTCGTGTTGGGTAGCCGGTCAACATACGTTCGTGGTTGTTTCGGCGGTTTTCACGGGAGGCAACTGAAAGCTGGAGATGTCGTTGAGGTATGTAAGCCCAAGAAGCTGCTCGATTCGGGCTTCTCGATGCCCCACGAATTCATTCCCCGTTACGGCAGAGAATCTACGGTTGAGGTTGTCCTCGGACCCCAGTCTGACTGTTTCACAAATAATGGCGTAGAAACTTTTCTCTCGAGCGTCTGCACTGTAACTGATGAGTCGGATAGAATGGGTTACAGGCTCGACGGTCCCGAAGTGGAACAAAGAAGTGCAATAAACATTGTCTCAGAAGCTATACCTGTCGGAGCGGTCCAAGTTCCCGAGAGCGGTAAGCCCATAATAGTCATGCGAGACGCACAAACGACAGGAGGCTACCCAAAAATCGCCGTCATAACCACTCCAGACGTTTCTCATCTCGGACAAGCCAAGCCTAACGACGAGATACGGTTTTCAAAGATTTCGCCAAGCAAAGCACGAGAAAAACTGTTGGAATACATGAAAGCCCTAAACCAACTGAGAAGTAAGCTTGAAGAAGCAGAGCTATAGTGCGCTGCTAATGCGCGTTTTGCTTATTCCTTGTTTCGAAGTTTAAACAAAGCGAAGAGCCCGATCGAAACAGTCTGCAGTACCGCGAAGAGCGCCATGATGTGAAAGCTAAGAGTGTATTCTCCCGTGAAATCCCTTGCTGCCCCAGCAAGGTAAGGACCTACGAGTACACCTACGTTTAAGCATGCGGTGACGATTCCAAAGGCTAAGCCAAGGTTCTTGGGCTTCACTATCTTCGGAGGCAGAGAAAAGATCGGTGCGGGCACTAGTGCTGCGAATACGCCTATCAGCGCAAGCAGAGGGATGACGAAGAATGATGTGGGAACGAGGAAGATTAAAGATGCCAAGACGATGCCCCCAGCACCTATGAGCACATTTTCCCTTCCAAATTTGTACACAAAATAGCCTATCAAGGGACTCAAAAACAACGACCCCATCATTACAATGCTCGACAAGAAGCCCGCGAAACCAATCTCATAGCCTCGACTCACAAAGAAGTCTGAGAAAAAAGTTACGAATGATATGAAGGCAGCGTTAAAACACAACCAAGAAAGACCGACAAGCCATATAGAAGGTCCCAGCTTGGTGATGTCTCGGATGACGCTATCTTTAGCTTTTTCAGTCTCCTCGGGAGGTTTGAAAAGCCAAAGGAAAACCAGAAGAGCCAGAATGCTGGTTGCAGTCGTTAAGAGAATGGGCATCTGCCACCCAAAGCTCTTGCCCAACATGCCTAAGATGTTAAAGCTCAGCAACGTGCCCAGAGGCATGGCGGTATTGAAAACGCCCATCCCTACACCTAATTCCTTTCCCAAGAACCATCTCGACAACAGTTGAGGCAACACGATCGCCAAGGTCAGTCCGCCTATGCCTGAGATTATTCTGCCCAAGTAGGCTTGAAGAGAACCAGTGCTTGTTCCTACGATTAATGTTCCCACAACCATCAAAACTAGAGAGGTTAAGCCTGTTTTTTTCATGCCAAAACGGTCAGAGATAATCCCTCCAGGAAGGGATATGAAAATGCCGGGAAACGCGAACAAGCTCATGAGCAAGCCAGCCTGGGCATGGTTGATAGCGAACTCTTGGCGAATCAGGGTGAGCAGCGGCGGAATAGACTGAAAGACCATGGCGAAGGAAAGCATGCACATGTAGGTCATGGCTAAGATTTTCCATCGATAATTAGCAGGCTTATCCAAATCCAACACCTAGAATGCAGCATGCAACAGACTCTTATCCTCAATATAAGTCAAGTGCTATACCACATTAAAGTGAGCACGGTTCTCCGCAAACGCTGTGAATGATTAGAGAAAGAATTTCCCTAAACTAGGGGAAAACGGGTGGTGGTTTTTTGGCTTTTTAAATCTTTCGGTTACACAAGGTTTAAATAAGGCGAAGTTTTGAACTTTTTTGTCCTTTTGTGAGGGGATTCAGAAAGGTTGCAGCGTTTAGGGTATGTGCTTCACGTCAGTTCAAGTCGAAATCTAATTCTAAAGGCAGAGAAGCTTCCCAGAATCGGCGAGCAAGTCGTGGATGAAAACTTAAAACCTGTCGGGACTATCTTCGATGTTTTCGGCCCGGTTTCGTCACCTTATGTTGCAATAAAGCCAACAGTATCAGAGCCCCAACGCTTGGCTGGGAATATGCTCTACACGAACCCCTCCATGGGAAGGAGAAAGGAGAAGAGAAAGTATGGAAGATGAAAGAAGCTCTACGTCCACTGCTGCTTCCACACAACCGATGAAAGTTCAAACATGCCCCGAATGCGGAAGCGACCGTCTTATCAGGGACTATGAAACTGCCGAGATTGTTTGCATGGAATGTGGCATTGTAATCGCCGCGAAGCTTCAAGATAGGGGACCAGAATGGAGAGCGTTTGACGACGAACAACGCGCCAAGAGAACAAGGGTGGGTGCACCGTTAACGTACACGATTCATGACAAAGGCTTATCCACCATGATTGACTGGCACGATCGAGACGTTTATGGCAAGCGTCTTTCACCCGGTCAAAAAGCGCAGGTCTACCGTCTCAGAAAGTGGCAACGACGTATCCGAGTCTCAGACGCCACAGAACGCAACTTAGCCTTCGCCCTTTCTGAGATAAGCAAGATTGCAAACGCTCTCAGCTTGCCCAAAAACATCCTTGAAACCGCTTCGGTGATTTATCGGAAGGCTGTGAAAGAACGCCTGATTAGGGGGCGGTCTATTCAAGGGGTTACTGCAGCCGCATTGTACGTGGCTTGTAGGCAGTGCGGTCTTCCCAGAACTTTGGAGGAAATTGCACAAGCTTCAAACATCAACAAGAAGGAAGTTGGCCGCAGCTACCGTTTTCTTATCAAGGAGTTGGATTACACCATTCCACCGCTTAAGCCAAGTCAATACATCACGAAGTTCTCGAACCAGTTAACCATGCAGGGCAAAGTTGAAGAGATAGCCCATAAAATTCTGACGACTGCGAAAGAGTTGAGGCTGACCTCTGGAAGAGGACCTACGGGAATTGCCGCAGCCGCCAGCTACATCGCGTCGGTCTTAACGGGAGAAAGAAAAACGCAGCGAGAAATCGCCGAGATTGCACAGGTCACGGAAGTAACCATAAGGAATCGTTACAAAGAACTCGTTGAGCGGCTCTCATTTGTGATGAGCATCTAGCTCTCCCCTCTCTTTTTCAGCATCCCTTGCTTGATGAGTGGCGATTTTCCACACGACAAAACATTTTAGCATAGAACCTCTCAATAATATTGGAGCGATGCGTCTTGACCAACTGTCCAAAATGTGGAGCAGAGGTTGAAGTTCCTCTCAAGACATGGTCTGTATCGAGGAAAACCTCAAAAACCGAGGGCACGGCGGGGGCTCTGTTTGGCATGTTTGAATGTCCCGAATGTGGGAACACGTTTCGTGCGAGTGTGAAAAGAGGGGAGGAGGGAGAGTTAAGCATAAAAGGGATGGCGGAAAAGATTAAGGGAATCGAGGGTGAGCTTGTGCATACGCTGAAGAACTTGCGGGAAAAACTTAAGACTTTGGAGACGGAGCGTGCGAACCTCCTCTTGGAGATTGATGGGTTGAAGAAGATGGCTGAGGCTAAGGCGAATGCTCTGGAGAGTGAGATTGGCATGTTGAAAGAAGAGGTGAAGTCGCTTAAGCAGTTGCTGGGAGTCGGCGAGATGGAGTCCTAGAACTGCAATCGTCTGTTTCTTTAGGTAGTTGTTGGGTTTAGTTTTGAATAAATTCCAGAGACTCGCAGAGTGGCGAGCTTTCTGGCTAGAATTTTTGTGTTCTCTGCGCCTAGTCTAGACCGTCCTATTAGGCGGCAAGTATGGGTGGAGGTGTTTGGGTTTACCATTTTGGTTCGAGGACGACTTTTGCGGCTTTTTTTGTGTTGATTAGCCCGATACCTTCTTCTACGTTTTTCATAGGAAGTCTGTGGGTAATGATGGAGGCTATTTTGTTTCTAAACGCTGAGTTTGAGAGTAAGCCTTTAACTTGGTACCATGTTTGGAACATGCGCCTGCCAGAAACGCCGTAAACCGTCGCCGCCTTGAATATCATGGAATTGTTAAAATCCAACGTCACCGAGGTGTCGAAGAGCCCGAACAAGGAGACTCTTCCGCCAGGAGTTAGAATCTCGAAAGCTTGCTTCAGAGCCGTCGGGGCGCCCGACATTTCCAAGGCAACGTCCACGCCGTTTCCTTCAGTCTCGTCGCGAATTATCCTAGTGATGTTCTCGCCTTCTTCTTTGGCGCTGAGGACCATGTCTGCCCCCATGTTCTTCGCTAAATCCATGCGCACCTTATTGAGCCCCCCTGCGGTTGCGAATATTTTTGCGGCACCCAATTCCTTAACTACAGCTATAGCCATCAACCCAATGGGACCGCACCCCAAGATGGCAACGTTTTTTCCCGCAATATCTTCGATGTTGTCTTTCGGTAACGCTGTCTGAACGGCGTTTCCCAACGGTTCTTGGATGGATGCGACTCCGGGGTCGAGTTTTGGGTCATTTTTCCATGTGTTCCTCTCAGGTAGGGCGACGTATTCTGCGAAAACGCCGTCTCTGTCGACACCTAGAATTTGCATGTTTTGACAAACGTGCATTCGGTCGGTTCGACACTGATAACAGGTGCCGTCCACTATATGCGTCTCTGCAGACACCAAGTCGCCAACTTTAACGCTTGTTACGCCCAAGCCTACGTCTACGACTTCGCCGCAGAATTCGTGTCCGAAGATTAATGGGATTTTCTTTATCCTTTCCTGAGCCCATTTGTTCCATTCCCAGATGTGCACGTCGGTGCCGCATATTGAGGCTGATTTAACTTTTACGAGAACTTCGTTCCTTTCAATCTTTGGAATGTTGACTGTTGCGATTTCTACTCCTGGTGCTTTTTTTGCTTTGGTAATCGCATACATGTTATCTAGATTCCCCGTTGAAAGAGCTTGAGAGAAGTAAACCCATTTAGTTTTTATGCTAAAAAACTTATCTAAAACAAACCAGTCAGCCTATCACACTCGCCTAAAACTGGAGAAGACATGATTGAAGCTTGGTTTCCTCGTAAACCCAATCGCAGGTATGGGTGGAAAAGTTGGGTTAAAGGGAACGGACGGCGTCTTCGAAAAAGCCGTTAAGATGGGAGCCAAGCCCATCGCCCCCGAAAGAGGAATAGAATTCCTGAAAAAATTGAAAGAGATGGGGCTGCACAACAAAATCCGAATCACAACCTGCCCAGCCCCAATGGGCGAGGAAGAAATCAACTCTGCGAGCCTAGATGCCAACATCCTACCCATGGGAATAGGAGCAAAGACAACAGCAGAAGACACAAAACAAGTAACGAAGCTGATGGTTGAAAATAAAGTCGACCTCATCGCGTTTGTGGGCGGCGACGGCACCGCAAGAGACATTCTAGACGCACTGTCTGGTGGGGTCTCTACGCCAGTTTTAGGAATCCCTGCTGGCGTAAAAATGTACAGCGGAATATTCGCCGTCAGCCCAGAAGACGCCGCCTACATCGTTGAAGCCTTCTTTAAAGGAGAAACCCAGCTAACCGAGTTCGAAGTAATGGATGCAGACGAGAATGCCATCCGAGACGACCGTTTTAACGTTCAGCTCTACGGTTTTTTGAAGGGACCTTTCCTGCCGATGCGTGTCCAAGGCAGCAAACAAGTATCGCCAGAAACGGTGGATGAGCATGAGAGCCAAGTAGCCGTCGCCCGCTTCATAGTGGAAGAACTAGACCCAAAAGCCACCTACATCCTTGGACCCGGCACGACCATAAAATGCGTAGCCGACTTGCTAGGCGTGGACAAAACTCTTCTCGGAGTAGACGTCTACCGCAAGGGCAGAGTGATAAAAGACGTTAATGAAGCGAAATTGCTCAAAGAAATAGACGATTGGCAGAATACGTGGATTGTTGTTTCTCCAATCGGAAGACAGGGAATGTTGTTCGGGCGAGGTAATCAGCAAATCAGCCCTAAAATCATCAGGCTCGCCGGAAAAGACAAAGTTCTCGTGCTGGCTACCAAGGGCAAAATCCGAAGTATTGAGGGAGGCGTTCTTAGAGTTGACACGGGCGATGCCGAAGTGGATACAATGCTCAAGGGTTTCATAAGAGCAGCCACTGACTATCGAGAATGGAGACTGATGCAAATCAGATAGATTAGGCGCCTGCCTTCTCAGCCTTCCCTAGCAAGTTCACGAGAATAGGCATCAAATCTCTCCCCAAAATTCGACCAAGCCCCCCCTTGGCGCATGCTCTTTCCCCAAACTCCTTAACGTCATCCGTGCGGACACTCGGACCCATGATTGCGACGGGCACGGGCTCCCCGCTGTGCTCCTTTTTTATGGAAGAAGTCGTATGGTCTGCAGTCACCACGACGAGCGTCTCATCTAAGTTCGCATGGTTAAGGAGGTGAGCCACCAAGGCATCTACTTTTTCTATCATCTCTATCTTCTTCTGAGGCTTGGAATCGTGGCTAGCTAGGTCAGTAGCCTTAACATGAACCAACACAAAATCGTACGACTGCAGAGCTTGCACTGCAGCTTTCGCCTTTGCGATGACGTCTGTTTCGTAGGTTCCCGTGGCGCTTGGAACTGGAACTGGACGCATTCCAGCAGTCTTGCAGACACCTCTCACGAGGGGTACGGCTGCGACTACTGCTGGACGTATTCCATAAAGAAGAGTGAGGGGTTCGATTTCAGGTAGCTGTCCAACGCCTCTGCAAAGAATGAAGTTAGCGGACGGTAAGCCTTTCTTCTCTCTTTCTTCATTCACAGGATGACCTTTCAACACATCGTGGAACTGCTGCGTGAGCTTGTTCAGAATGTCAGCGGTATTCTTTGCTTCGCGACTCTCGTCAAGGGGACGAGCCTTCAAAACCTTTGCCCCCGTTTCTTGGGGGTCGGTGTCAGAAACCATGGTCGACAGGTTTGGTCCGCTCAGGCGAAGGATTGCGCGATGTTGAACGGTGTTCTTGAACAGCACGTCTCCTACTTCGGGCGGGTCTACACGAAGCGCTTCGCCGATAGCAGTTGCCAGTTTAGTTGCGTCCTCGTTCTCTATTCTTCCAGCCCTTCTGTCCACCACCTTGAAATCCTCGTCGACGGTGGCGAAGTTGCATCTAAAAGCCAAGTCGTTGGGAAGAATGTCTATCCCCGACCCGATTGCCTCCAAAGCGCCCCTCCCACTGTAGACTTCCATCACGTCGTAGCCCAGCAGTGCAAGATGAGCAGTGTCGCTTCCAGGCGGAACGCCCGGAGCTATAACGTCTATCATGCCACATATGCCCGATTCTGCCACTCGGTTGAGAGACGGCTTCCGAGCGGCTTCTAAGGGGGTCTTAGCGTTGAGTTCTTTAAGAGGGACGTCTGCCATTCCATCTGCAATGACTAAAACGGCTTTCATGAGCAGGTCGCCTCACTCCTCTATTCCTCGGCTTGTATAATTAGGATTTGCTGTCTCTTGGGCTGTAAGATGAAGTTGTAAAGAAAAAGAGAAGGATATCTGGAATAGGTTTTGCGTTTATTCTCCGCAACAGTCTTTGTACTTCTTTCCACTTCCGCATTCACATGGATCGTTCGGCTTTGGCTTTGCCTTAGCTTTCTTAGATCCACAACAAGACATTCTTTCTCACCTAGGCGTTAGGTTAATTTTCCCGACTATTTTAACCTATCGTGCCATACAACAACGGGTAAAACACGCGCACAAGATGCTTTTACACGATTCACAACGAATCAGCCAGCTCTGCTACCCTATCCTTTATCTGGTTGAAAATTTTCTCGGCGTACCCCTGGGGTAGAAAGTATGGGTCATCGATGTTCCAAACCACAACCTTGCCTGCACAACGGAAACACCTGCCCAAGACTGCTTCTCTGTGTTTAGGCTCCATGGCTACGATAAGGTCGTAGCTATCAAGCTCTTTCCCATCCAAGCTCTCAGGAGCACGCTTCAGGTAGTTTCGCGCGTTCTCTCTTGTTAAGAAATTCTTCGCAGCCTCGGAAATCGGGATTGCCGGTGCTGTCCCAGCGGAGTCAACCTCAACCTCTGGTCTGAGCTTCTTCAAAAGGGCTTCGGCTACGGGACTTCGGTAGGCGTTTCCCGAGCAGACGAACAAAACCTTCATACAAGCCACATAAGGCAGAGTTTGTATTTATAGTGTAAATCGGGGCCTTATAAACCTCTGAGCACCGAGTTTCCATCCTAAAACCCTTGTCTGCTAGAGAGAAAAGAAAGGTGGGAAAAGACGCTGTTTTGTGCTCAAACGATTTTTCTGTGGACTTGAAGCTCGTTCAGCAAGAAATAATCCATCGCTGTCTGGAGTTCCACGTCCAGCGTGTTCTTACTCGAGTTTGTGTCAGATCTTTTCCTCATTTCTAGGCACCTACAATGCTCAGATTATCGTTTCGCAAGTCTTAATAAACGTTTCTAGGCAACCGTTCAACCCAACTACATCAACAGCAACTCAAGCAAAAACCTAAGCTTATGCGAATACTCTTTCACAAAACTGACGTCTATGTGGTGCAGCGGTGGCGCGGGGTGCGGGATTTGAACCCGCGCGGCCATTTCTGACCACAGGCTTAGCAGGCCTGCCCCCTACCAGACTAGGGCAACCCCGCAGACTTCTTTCGCCCTTACGTAAGCTGGGTCAATGAGAGAATTGTGGTATGAGTTATTATTGTCTTTTGCCCTGAAACGTTGCCAGATGCCCCTGCTGTACCCCGGTGAATGAGATAAACTTGTGTGACTGCGCTATCACAGTGACACTGTTGGAGGTAGAAGGTAAAGTCAATCAGCAAGGCGGGCTTCGAATAGACGCCCAAAATCGCTTGTTTTTAGAAAAGAAAGTTTCTAGTGGGATCGAAGAGGTTCTTGTGTATCAGCAAGCAGTTTTCTTCCACTCAGATACCGGTTGGACTTAGCCTTTTGAGGGAGAGTCTGTCAGATCAACTCAGTTGGACGAGTTGTGGTTGTGAGCAGAAATCTCTAGAATGGTTAAGTCGCATTTCTTTTCTATGCAATGGTCTTTTCCGAACCTAAGTAGTGCGATTTCTAAGTGGGCAAAAGATTTCTCTTTTACTCTGTTTTCTTTCCAGAGTTGTTTGAGTTGTTCGAGCGCTTCTCGGGGGTTGACTGTTTCAATGAGGCTCAAATGCCTCGCGGCGAGGATGACGAATTTTTGAAGGGGTGGGTCAGCTTTTGGTGAGATCTCTCTTAGCTCTCGGAGAAAGATGTTGACCCTAACTGGTCCTATGCCTTTGAACTCTTCCAGTGTCCTCTCCAGCTCTTCGTAGTTGGCTGCTTTTTCGATTAAGTTGAGGACTCTCCCACCATACTGGTCTTGCATCGCTTGGTTACGTCTAGGAGCATGTCAGCCGTTTTGAAGTCGTAGCGTGCATAGCCGCCTTCATCTAGGACTCCCACAAGCCTATCCCAGCCAGCCCTCTGGATAGCCTCGGGCGTCGTGAGTCCATGCTTCTCGAATTGTTTGTAGGTTTTTGCGGCAATCTTCGATGAGATTCGGGCTCCGAAAAGAAGCGACGCCAAAAACCACTTGAAAACCTCCTTTTCACTACGAGAAGTCAAGTCTATGCCCAGCTCTTCGGAGAAAGTGCTAGGGAAACGTGACAATAGTTTCGTTATAATTTGTCTTTTCTTAAGCAAAGCCTTCAGACCTCGTTTGGCATTATCTTTTTTTGTTTTTATTGAAAGTGTTTCTGGATGGCAGTCAAGATTTTTTCGGCGCATTCTTTTGCTGAGAGTCTTGAAGAGTCAGCTTTGACCTCTGGGTTCTTAGGCTCTTCGTAGGGAGCGCCTAAGCCAGGCACCGTAGACGACCTACCTTCTATAGCCTTCTCGTATATGTCAACAGGTGCCAAATGAGTGTTCCTGCGTTCTGCTTCTCGGCGCATACAGACTTCGAGCGGGCACTCCAAGTAAGCCTCCATAAAACGTGGGATGGCTTGTCTTGCCTGGTCTCGGAACTGGCGGCGGTTGCCCGTGGCGTCGATGATGACGTTGACGCCGTTTTCGGTTAGCATTTTGGCAGCGAAAACGAGTGCACCATAAACCGTTGCTCGTTCTTCTTCAGAGTAGATGGGTCGTGGAGTGGCGTATTGGCGTAACATGTCTATGGAGACCATTTGGGCGTGAACGTTTTTAGCTCTCAGCTTTTCCAGCAATAGGTTGGCTACCGTGGATTTACCGCTACCCGGTAGCCCTGTAACCCAGACGCACCACCCTTTCTGCTTGGCCAAAGTCTTACAGCTCCTCTTATCGCGGTTCAAAATACGAGTTAACATTCTTCAAGTCTAGCTTCTCGGTCTCGAGCACGTTTCGAATGAAGTTGAAAAGCTTAGCCCTCACATGCTGAGGCAGGTTGGGATACCAAACTGGCGAAGCAACGACCAGCCCCCGCCAGGCAAAGAAGGGTTGGACGACTGTTAGAATCTCTTCGTCGCCCGTTTTGTCCAAGTAGTTCTTCCAGAACAGGTTGAAAAGAGTCTCGAAGGATTTTTCCAGTTGCCCATACGTCTGCAGGCTGTAGAACAGGTAGTTTATCGTCATGGCGCTAACGTCGTCTGCGGGCTCACCCCACTCTCCTCGGCTGCGGTCGAGAACCGTGAACTCAGAGCCCTTGTGGAAGAGCACGTTCCAAGGGTGGTAGTCTCCATGCACCTGCGCCAGCCTGTGAGTAAAATGCTTCAGCTTCCATCTCCATTCCACACAGAGTCTTTCAACCTCCATCAAATCCTCCTCGCAGATGTAATCCAAGCCCTCTGGGTAGCTGTCCATCAAACCCATTACACATTCACCGTGACCCATGAGGTCGCGAATTCGCCGAGTGTAAAGCGCTGCTCTGTCGCTCTTAACCTTGTGAATCTCAGCGAGATAGTCTGAGAGGGCTCTGCAGCGTTCCAAATCCAGAGGCTCGAGCTGCTTGAACGTTTTAAGCCTGTCCAAGCTTTCGTGGTAAAGCTCGCCTTCCACAAACTCGGTTACGATGAAGAATTCGTCACAGTCGCCTAGAGACTTCAAGCCGCGTTTTTTCGTGAAAGCGCCAACATCAACCGACCGCACATGCTTGGGCAGCTTGTTGAAGGTGGAATGCTGCCAGAGAAGAATCCCGGCGCGGTCGCTGAAATAATCGTGCCCGAAGCCGCCGCTCGTGCGCATCGTTTCTAAGACTATTTTTTTCATGCGTCCACCGATGTTGAGGACTATGAGGTAGGGGGTTCCGTAGCCGAAACCCTTCAAGTCGCCTCCTTTGCTTTCTTCTAATCGTTTCCACATCTTTTCCTTGCCCAACTCGTCTACGTAAACCACGTCGACGTCTTCGCCGAACACTGACGAAAGGTACGCTTCCAAGCTTTCCCGCAGGACCACAACTCTTTCCTTTTCATCGCTCTCCAATTTCACCAATTCCGAACAGTTCTTTCAACTCGTCCCACGCAAAGGTCAGTATAGCTACAAACACGCTTAAGTAGATAAGCCACCGCAATACGCCAAGTGGTTCAAGCCTGCCCAACCCTAACAGAAAGTTAGCGACTATAACGCCTGTCAAAATCGCTTCGATGAGGCAGATTGCTACTATCAGCAGAAGGAGTAGCAGTTCATCATACAGCATGCGTGTGCTGACTTCGCGTTTGATGAAGAGAAACACAACTGCCATCCCAGACAAAATGCCCAGATAAATAAAGGCGTAGAAGTAAAGAAGTCCCCTTTGGGCGAAGTAGGATGCAAACACCCCGCCCTCGTAGAGGTGGATTGGGTACCCCTGCCATGCAGCGAAGAAAGTGGACAACACATCTAAAACTCCTAAAACTGGTAGGACAAGAATCACCCTGTCTAACCTGCTTAACTTCATTCAACATCAAAGTTTTTCTAAAGATTAACCAACTTTAATAACGTTTCACCTCCAAAAAAGAAAGCATTGGAAAGCAGGAGAACGTCTATGAATATTATAGTGGAAGGCGCAACCATAATCACCGTGAGTCACAAGGGCACTATAAGAAATGGTGCTGTAGTCATCGAGGATGACAGGATAGTTGACGTTGGAAAGGCAGGCGATTTGAAGCCGAAGTATAGGCGGCACGAAAAAATCGACGCAAACAACAAAGTCGTCGTTCCAGGCTTAATCAACACGCACCATCACGCCGCCATGAGCCTTCTAAGGGGCTACGCCGACGATTTAGACCTCAAAACATGGCTGGAAGAATGGATTTGGCCCGTCGAGAGGCACATGACAAACCAAGATGTCTACGTGGGCGCCTTGCTCACGGCTGTTGAATCCATAATGGGAGGCACAACGACCGTCAACACCATGTACCATTATTCTGACGAGTACAATGAGGCAAGGGCTTTCGCAGAAACAGGCTTGCGCGGTGTGGTTGGTCATGTCTGTTTTTCTTGGTGGAAGGAACAAGACCGAAAAGCTTTGGAGTCTCTTGCCGAAGCTTGGCATGACAAGAAGGATGGCCTTATGCGCGTAAGCGTGGACCCCCACGCGCCCTACACGGTGGACCCAGACTACATGAAAGAACTAAGAGCATTTACGCAAGAATTGAACGAAAAATATGCCTCATCCAATTCGCCTATAATGTGGCATACGCACATTGCTGAGACGTCAGACGAGCCCGAAAAAATTAGGCAAGCTTTCAACATTCCAGTCAAGGGTGGAGTGGTGGAATACTTGGACTCCTTAGGCGTTCTTTCACACGATGTGGTAGCGGCTCACTGCGTTCATCTAACTAAAAAGGATGTAGAGATTTTGAAAAAACGAAAGATAAAAGTCGCCCACAACCCTGTTTCGAACTTGAAGCTTGCTTCAGGAATTAGCCCAATCCCCCAACTTCTGAAGAACAGTGTGACCGTCAGCCTCGGTACAGACAGCTCCTGCTCCAACAACAGCTCGGACATGTTTGAAGTTATGAAAGTTGCTGCCTTACTCCATAAGGGAGTGAGCAGAGACCCGACAGCATTATCTGCCGAGCAAGTCCTGCGCATGGCTACGATTAACGGCGCTGAGGCGCTACTCTGGGATAGAGAGGTTGGCTCGATAGAAACTGGGAAAAAAGCAGACTTGGCAGTGATTGACTTCAAAAAACCCCACCTAACGCCCATGTACAACGAAACAAGCCACCTCGTATACTCGGCTAAGAGTTCGGACGTAGAGACTGTCATCATAAATGGCAAGATTGTGATGGAGAACAGAGAGGTCAAAACCGTGAACGTGGACAAAATCATGGCGTTGGTCGAGGAAACCAAACAGAGTCTCATGGAACGCGTGAAAAAAAGCCTTTAAGCCGTCCATATTAAATAAATGGGAGTCAACGAGTCATGAACAAGGAGAAATAAAAATGCCTAAATTCAAAGTTAAAGACCCAAGCCTTTCGTCTAAGGGTGTTCTTCTAACCGAATGGGCTTCGACGCACATGCCTGTGTTGAATCAAATTAAGCAACGATTTGAAAAGGAGAAACCCTTCAAAGGCATACGGTTGGGTGCATCTCTTCATGTGACGAAGGAAACCGCCGTGCTCATGGACACTCTCATAGCGGGCGGTGCAGACATAGCCCTCTGCGGCTCAAACCCTCTCTCCACGCAAGACGAAGTTGCAGCAGCCTTAGCAGAGAAGGGCGTAAGCATTTATGCTTGGAGGGGTCAAACTACTGAAGAATACTATTGGTGCGTCGAAAGAGTCATAGACCACAAGCCTTTCATAACCGTCGACGACGGCGCCGATCTGGTGGGTACGATTCACTCCAAGAGAACCGAGGTTCTAAGGAACATTAAAGGCGGAACCGAAGAGACTACCACTGGCGTGGTTCGGTTGAGAGCGATGGCGCAGGCTGGGGCTTTAAAGTATCCGATAATAGCTGTGAACGACGCTTACACGAAGTATCTTTTCGACAACCGCTACGGGACGGGTCAAAGCACGGTTGACGGCATACTAAGAGCCACGAGCATCTTACTTGCAGGCAAGAATTTTGTAGTGGCGGGTTATGGATGGTGTGGACGTGGGTTGGCGTTGAGAGCGCGAGGCATGGGCGCCAACGTAATCATAACAGAAACGAACCCTACTAGGGCTTTAGAGGCTGTGATGGACGGCTTTCGCGTAATGCCCATGGAAAAAGCCGCAAAGATAGGCGACATATTCGTCACAGTCACAGGAAACACTAGCGTAATCCGAAAAGAACACATGAAACGGATGAAAGACGGCACGATACTGGCTAACAGCGGGCACTTCAACGTGGAGATCAACATCCCAGAACTAGAAAGCATGGCAGCTACAAAACGAGTGATTCGACCGAACTTGGAAGAATACAAACTGCGAGATGGAAGAAAAATCTACCTGCTCGGCGAAGGAAGATTGATCAACCTCGCCGCCGCAGAAGGGCATCCCTCAGAAGTCATGGACATGTCCTTCGCAAACCAAGCCCTCTGCGTAGAACACCTAGTCAAAGAACCCAAAATGGAGCCTATGGTTTACAGCGTTCCAAAGGAAATAGACGAACTCGTCGCCAGCCTCAAACTGAAAGCCATGAGAGTGGAAATAGACAGCCTTACGAAGGAACAGCAAGAATACCTCGCAGGCTGGGAAGCCGGAACAATCTAAAGCAATGACAAAGCTTATAACAACAACATACCTTAAAAAAAAGCTAAAAGTGGTGATAACATGGTTAGCAAAGATCAAGGAATTGGCGGCCTAATTTTCCTCATATGCGTCATCATAGCCATCGGCTACACGGTTGGGCTGTTCTGGTACGGCAACCCCTTTGGAAATAAAGATTGGACAGCAGGCGGCACTGCGTGGCCAATTTCCATGTGGCTGGTCGTTATTCCAGTTTACCTTGCCTTCATACTTATCCTCGGCATAGGTGCCTGGATAGGCTGGACTATGGCTACTACTCCACCGCCGAAACCGATTGAAGAGCTTGAAGCTGAAGAGAAGAAGGAAGAGGAACAGAAAGAAGAATAGCGCTGGCAAAACGCTTTTTTCTCTCTACTCGTAAAAATGACACACCGTGATACATGATGGGTAATGCTAAAGCTCTAGTGCTATGCGGAGGAGAAGGAACAAGGCTTCGTCCAATCACCTATTACCTCCAAAAAACTATGATTCCAATAGGTTACTTGCAGAAACCTCTTCTCGAATACATCGTTCGTCTTCTCCAGTTTCACGGAATAACGGACATAACTTTCCTCGTGAACTACAAAGCCGAGCAGATTCAGAACTATTTCAACGATGGAGCAAGGTTTGACGTGAAGATACGCTATGTTCACGACAGTCAATCGTTGAAGGGAACTGGGGGTTCAGTGATCAACGCCTACAAACAAGGAGCCTTTCACAAGAATGACACCGTGCTTGTTTACTACGGGGACATCCTAACCAACATGAACCTCAAAGACCTGATACTTCTTCACGGGGAAAAGAAAGCTATGGCGACAGTTGCGCTCGCCTCCGGGTTTGAAGTTCGAGTGGGTTTAGCCGACCTTGAAAAAGACGGTAAGGTTAAAGGTTTCATTGAAAAGCCCAAGCTGGAAAAGCCTGTGAGCATCGGCATCTTAACCTTAGAGGGTGCAGCCTTGAAGTATGCCGAGGAATTGGCTGAAGAGAAGCAGACGTTAGACTTGATGGGAGACGTAATTCCACACTTGATTAAGTTGGGCAAGCCTGTCTATGGGTTTCTGTCCGACGCGTTTTGGTATGACATGGGCAGCACCGAAGCTTATGAGAAGCTCGACAACAAGAAAGTGAAAAACACGATGTCCTTCTTGTTTTAGAGACGCCCCAACCCTTTGGGCATAAGTTATAAGCCAAACTGCCTCAGATATATCCGCGTGAGTTTGCCGTGTCAGGCTCTAATTTAGTTTTTCCGTATGCTATTGAAGACAGCGGCAGAAAGACGCGCTTCTCTGAGACCATGGAGGTTGCGGCGCTTCTCTGCGTAGCCGAGGCTGAGCGTAAGAAGAAGGCGGGATTTTTCGGGGGAGCGGTGGAGACTCTTTCCCTTCTTTCTAAGCTTCATTGTCCTCTTTGGATTGTTCCGTGGGAAGATAGCTGCTTGCTGGTAGACGGGTTGGCGACTGTTTCTCATATTATCCTGTATTCTAAGCCGCCTGACGTCGAAGCCTTCGTTGAGCATTTGAAGAGAAGCACTACTGTTGAGGAACTGTATCGAAGTGCTCTGAGGAGCCACAGTGAAACTTTCGCTGAGTTTACCTCTCAAACAGAAATCCCCGTTGAGGGGTTTGTCACCGACAGGGAGCTTTTGTCAGACATTCTAGCCTTCTTTAAAGACAGCCGAGAGGTAGCGAGTTCAGAGTTCACTTCGCTGACACCGCCTAAAATAGGCATGGAAAAAGCGGTCAAAATTAGTGCAAGGATTCTGGAGCATTACGAAAAGCTTCAGTCGGAAATCAAGGGGTTGCAGTTTGCGATAGACGCCCTAAACGAAGAAACAAAAGTGCATGTGGACAAGCTTCAGCTAGAAGAGGGGCAGATAAGGGAAAGGTATGAAGAAAGGATTTCCACCGTGACTTTTGAGGTCGAGAAGAGAAAAGCCGAGTTGGAGAAGGAGCGAGACGAGAAAATAGAGAAAGTAGCTGTGGCAAACGAAAAAGAAGTAAGCGTGAGAATTGAGGAGAAGAAGAAGTGGGAACTTGAACTCCAAAGGCTTGAACAAGACAGAAGCGAGTACAAGAAGAGGAAGGAGCTGCGGGAGCAAAAAAAGGATGAGGTTGGGGAAGTTCGGTGGGATGCCCGACTGCGAGACGTTCAAAACCAGATTTCCACCGTTAAGGGAAAAATCAAGGCTCTCTCAGATTTCATCAGCCGCAGCAACAAAGAAACAGAGAAAACTATGAAGAATCTGCGTGACACTTACCAGAGGCTTGTAGAGGTCGAGGAGAAGAAAATAAAAGATTTAGAGAGTCTGCGTGACTCAGAGGTTGAGAAGAAGGAGAAAGAGGTAGAGGAACTGCAGCAAGAGACTCAAGCCATAACAGACAAAATCGGGCGACTAATCGAGCAGAAAAGAGAGAGTTCCTCAACGCTTAAGGAAGCTACCATTCCATGGAAAACTGAAAAGCCCACCTTGATTTACGTGTCCTTCTACCTCACCCAATACATGTCTGAGAAAACGAAGCGACACCTCATTCGTCCACCCGTCATCGCTAGAGGACATGGGGGGATTGTGATGAAAATCCGCAAGGCTTTCAAGGGTTACAGTCTTCAAGCGAAGATAAACACCCTCCTAAAACCTCGCTCTAAAGCTTTGGAAAAAATGTTGATTCTTCTCGAAGAAAAACTGAACAGCGATGGTGAAGTTCAAAGGAGTCTAAGTCAGCTGGGTATGGCAAACAACTTTCTGACATCTCCAGATTTCAAAGAAAAGTTGAAGAAGGGATTGGAAGAACTCGAAGGCGAGGGCTGGATTAAGCCTGAAGAGAAAACAGCCATACTAGACACGTACGTAGCCACGTAGTTCGCTCTAAAGAATTAAAAGCGTCAAGGGCAATTTCTTTCTTTAAGAGGGTCGAGGAAAGATGCTGAACGACAAAATCGTTGAAAGGAAGCTTCTGTTTAAACGTGTCTTTTCCAGGAGCAAACTCTTCCAGATAGGAAAGATGCGAAACATTCCTTACTTGCGCGTTTTTAACAGTGAGTGGGACATGGATTATGATAGGGCGGCTCTTGAAATCGCTTCTAACTTAAGCGACGTGGAGGTTCAAGAAGTTTTCAGCAAGCACGAGCCTCGCAGATGGGAGGTCTTCAGGGGTCAGTACTACACGTTTGAAAACGGTGCACTCCAACTCGAGGGTTCGTGGAAGGCAGTGCAAGCAGCTGTAGCTCAAACGACAAAGAAATACGGGAAGAACTGCGCCGATATTTTGAAATGTTTGGTGGAATCTGGTAGAGGTTGCAGCCTAAAAGAGTTTAAGCAGTGCCTTCCAGAGGACGTAGACCCTCTACCGATTCTGTCGGATTTGGAAAAACTGAAGGTTATAGTAATCTCTTACAGGAGCAAACAATTTCAAGAATGGGCGATATTGGAAGAAACGTCTCCGATAATCCAGCTGGAGCTTGGGTCGGCTCCAAAAGGAGTCAGGAGGGAAGCAGTCCCCACTACCATTGAAGCTCCTGCAGAAGCCGATCCCCTGTCTGAGGAACGCCTAATAATAGAGGGGATGAATCACGAGTTAGACGACTACTTAAGCGACCTGCTTAAGAATAGAGTTGAGAAGACGGTTGAGTTTGGCAAGTCATTCTCCATCTCACGCCTCGCCGACTATCTGAAGGGCCTGTTTGGCTTGGTCCTGTACTTCGACAGTTTGCTCAGCATCACTCAGCAGTACGGGTTGGCAGACGTGGACATCGTCCACGCTGAAGGCAGGACTGGGATGCGGACAGGATGGAATCTTTCGTTGTTTGGTGAGCCAGGCACGGGGAAGAGTTTCTCAGTCAGAGACCTCATTCTCGGAAAGCCCGACGCTAAAATCCCGCCCTATGGAGTTCCTGGGCGCAACCGCTACGCTGGAGGCATCACTCCCGCTAGGTTTATTCGCATAGGTCAAGCTTATGCTGGAAAGGTTTTCAACTTCATCGTGCCCGAGTTTAACGACTGGTTTAAGTACAAGGGGATGGTGGAGCCGTTAAAACTCGCAATGGAACGGGGTGAAATCAAGTATGAGATGTATCGCGAGGTCATCGGTCCCTATCGTTTCAGCGGCTTCTTCAGCGTAAACTACAACGTGGCGGCTTTCGGCAGGGGCTATGAAGTGACCGTTCAGGACCCGAATTTCAGTGCAATCGAAGACCGAATGCTCTGTCGTTTGCACAGGCTTACTAAGCAGCGTTTTGTGGAGATTGCGGAAAGTCAGATGCGGTTAGCTTTCGGAGAAATAGACGTCGAAAAAGGAGCGGAGCAGATTCGGGACCACTTGGCGTTGGTGTATGCGGCTGAGACTAGGCATCCTCTGGTACAGGGCAGGTTTCCGTCAAAGCCCGTGATGCTTTCTCCGAAGGCTCAAGAGATGTTGATGAAAGCTCGAAAAGCCATCTTGCAAGAGATTCCACACGAGATTGTCCGTTTCTCGGCTAGGCTTGAAGACCGTGCTATCCGTTTTGCGTGCGCCGCATCTCTTCTCAGCTATTTTCAGTCCAACTTAGACTACATTCCCGTCAGCGAAGATGCTTTGAACTACGCAATCCAGCTTTACGTAGAAGAAGCCTCGGTGAGGTCGAGGGAGGAATTCGTGCCCGAATCGGTCTTGGGAAAACTCGCCGTAGGCTAGCTACCTCAAAAAAGTATTAGGCACCATCCTCTTAGCTGACTTCAAAAATTCTTCCACTTCCCTCGGAGTGAAAGGCTTGATATTCTTGAATTTTGGGTTAAGAGTTTCCACTTCGTCTTTGAAGTTTTGCAGGAAGTATTTTTTGCAGCCTTTTATTCTACTGCAGATTTGCTCAAGGTTGTCTTTGCTGTGAATCGTGGGAACTAGAGTTGTGCGAAACTCGTATTCCATGGAGCTATTCAACAAAACTTCTATCGATGTCTCCACTTCCCTCAGCAGCTTTTCCACGTTAACGCCGACCGCTTTCGAGTAGCCCTCTTCCGTGAGGGGTGCTTTAACGTCCAAGGCAACGTAATCCACGAGCTCTTGCGCAATCAGCCTCTGCAACATTGCAGAATTAGTGCCATTAGTGTCCAGCTTGACGCCTAATCCCAACTCCTTGATTCGTCTGCACAGACTTGGAAGTTCGCTGTGGATAGTCGGTTCGCCCCCCGTTATGGCTACGCCGTCGAGCCAGCCCTTGCTCTTCGTCAAGTATTGTTTGATTTCGTCATGAGGTATCGTCGCCATTTCTTCTGGCTTAAGAACGAGGGTAGTGTTGTAGCAGAAGGGGCATCGAAAGTTACAGTGGGGCAGGAAAATGACTGCTGAGACTTTCCCATCCCAGTCGACGAGGCTGAGGTCTACGAACCCTTTAATCTCTGGTAGTTTCATTTACCCAGCCGTTTCCTTACTTCGCTTTCCAACTCCTCTCTTGAAAGGAGCTTCCCGCGGGCTACAACTTCGTCGTCTATGGATATGCTCGGCGTGCTCATAACCTGATGCATTAGCCCCTCTAACTGTCCGTCGGGCGTGCTGATGTCCACTTCCACGTATTCCAGTCCATGTTTTTGGGCTACTTCCTGCGAAACCCTCTTGGCGGCAGGACAGTTAGTGCAAGTAGGTAGAGTAAAGACCTTCAACTTCATACTCGGCTTTCTCCCTTTTCCAGCACATCAGTAGTTAGACAATAAAAGCCTTAACCCTTTCCACCACCCCACCCACATTTGCCGCCTAAGAGGGACGGTCTAGACTAGACGCCGAGAACACGCTCAGAAAAGCCTTTCATAAAACTTTTATATCGTAGCGCAGTGTCTCATATTCCCTAGGAGTCACCAACGTGAGCAACTTAGAACCAAGCAAAAAACCCCTAAACGTGTTGGTAAAGCAACTAAAGAACCACGTCACAATAACCCTGAAGAACGGCATTACGTACAAGGGCATCATGACAAAATGCGACGGACACATGAACATAATCCTCGAAGGCGCCACCGAATGCAAAGGCGACAAACCCATTGCCAACTACGGCAGCGTCCTAGTCAGGGGAAACAACATCCTCTACATCAGCATAGAAAAATAAACCCTTCTGTCAAACTAAACCCCAGCATTCTGACTAATCTTCTACGAATCACGCCATCATTATTACATCCAGGCACGCTTCAAAAAACGATAAATATAAAACATGCCCATACAATAGCCAAGCGTGATAAACATGGAAAAAAGCAAGTTTTACGCCCTACCAAAACTTCCCTATGACTATAAGGACTTGGAACCCTACATCTCGCAGGAACAATTGACCATACACCACGACAAACACCACCAAGCATACGTGAACGGAGCCAACGCAATCCTCGAAAAACTCGACAAAGCACGAAAAGAAAACACCGACTTGGACACGAAATCCACCTTAAAAACACTGTCCTTCAACATAGGAGGCCACATCCTCCACTCACTGTTCTGGCCCAACATGGCGCCGAGCGGCAAAGGCGGCGGAAAACCAGGCGGTGCCCTAGGCGATGCTGTAGAGAAGGAGTTTGGAAGCTTCGAGAGGTTCAAGAAAGAATTCTCGGAGGCTGCTAACACCGCTGAAGGTTCAGGGTGGGCTGCGCTAACCCTCTGCAGGCAAACTCAAAGACCCATAATAATGCAGATAGAAAAACACAACGTCAACATATACCCTGCGTTCAGGATTCTGATGGTCCTCGACGTCTGGGAACACGCATACTACCTAGACTACAAGAACGAAAGAGCAAAATTCGTCGACGCTTTCTGGAACATCGTGAACTGGGACGAAATAAACAGAAGACTCGAGAAATAACCGCAGCATTCCAAACAAGCGCACTCGGCATAGCCTAATAGAAATTACAGTTCAGTCACTGTTATGACAGACACTGGACACGCTCCTCAGCCTCTCGGGCTGTATCAATTCCATCATCCTCAGATATCCCAGAGGATTTTTCAGTGTCCGTTTCGCCTCTAACTATCTGCGATTTTCCCTCATTGTCAGACTCGAAGTGGGAAGGATCTAGCGTATAGCATGCCCCGCAAGCGATACAACCGTTGCGGTCAACCTCAATCTTATACTTAACCATTCGCAGCCACCCAAAGTGGGTTCATTATGGTTAAGAATTATGGTATTAAGCATTACCAAGCAGAACATTGATTACTGTGCCAAACAAGGCACTTCTTCCTTTTAGACAATGATATACATTGCGGATATGGCGGTTGCGATGAGGACCAGCGATTCCAAGAACATTTTTGCGTAGCGCTTCTTTGCTTCAGAGGTTCGTCTCTTCTCCCAGCATTCTTTATGGAATGGCACGAGAGTGCTACTCCACCTGAACATTCGCACCTCTTCCATCATTCTTCGGCTTTCCTCTTCGATAGGTTTGCCGCAATCGTAACACTTCATCAATGGTTTGACCCAAAAATTCTGGGTTTAAGGGAGAAGATAAGACCTATGAAGTGGAGGTTAGGATTTAAACTTCAGAAAAAGCGAATAAAAACTCAAACATGTTTAGCACATTCCTTTCACTCTGCAGATTCATATCGGGACATTGAAAATCTTAAATATCGCCAACATTCTTTAGCTAGTTGAGCAACATGGCAGAAATCTGTCCAACATGCGGACTCCCAAAAGACATCTGCGTCTGCATTGAGATTGGCAAGGAACAACAGCGCATAAAAATACGCCGCGAAACTCGCAAGTTCGGGAAACCAACGACGATAATAGAGGGAATAAACGACAAAGACCAAGACCTCGGTCGACTCGCGCAGAAGCTTAAAACTTTCTGTGCGTGTGGCGGAACGGCGAAGAACAACCAGATAATCCTCCAGGGAGACCAACGCGAAAGGGTCAAGGCGGTTCTTATACAGTTAGGTTTTCCGGAACAAAACATAGAACTCCAATAGAGCAAGGGCGAACGAAGCTTGAGCAGACTGGAAATTCTGCGCGAACTATTCGGCAGTCTGAAGCGTAGAAAACCGACGAAAAAATACTGCCCAAAATGCGGCAACCCCCACATTCGTTTGTCGAGTAAATTTGACCTTTGGCTGTTGCCCGAGACGTACGTGTGCGAAGCATGTGGTTACAAGGGCTCGATAGTGCTGGAGTTAGAAGAAGGCAAACAAGAATCCGAGGGTAAGCAAGAAGGGATTTGACCCTCCCTGCAGAATTCTCCAACAACTCATTTTTTTCAAATTCTCAAAGGAAAAGCAGCAGCGGTTTGCGTTGAAGGCATTCATAGAAAGCACAAATCGAAATATTTAAATCTGTTTCAGGAGTTACCTCGTTAGGAAACTTGCGTTTCTCGGTAGTCTGATGGGAATGCCAACTGCACGACGTACAAAGTCCGACAAAAGGCTTGAGCGACTAATCTGCTCGAACCTCCGCCCAGCAAAGAACCTAGAAAAGTACGCAGTCGAGTTGAAGCAACTTGCACAAGATTCAGCAGACTTCAACCTCCTCAAGAGCAAAAGTCGTTTGTTGAAGGCCCTCGCCAACGACACTAGGCTAAGGATATTGAGGCTTCTCACTATCAAAGAGATGTGCGTCTGCGAACTAACCGTCGCCCTCGACTTAACCCAACCCACAGCATCCCATCATCTAAACATTCTCCAGAACGTTGGACTCATAGAAGACAGAAAGAAAGGAAAATGGGTCTTCTACAGCGTAGCCAAACCACAAACTGTCCAAAAGCTTCTTGATTTTCTCGAGCTTCCCCAGTAACCTTCCTCCGCGAGCGCCTAAGAGCGACAAGAAAAGACTTAAATCGATAGATTTAAATTTCTTAATACATCATTGCTCGGTGATAGGTATGCCCGAAGAGAAAGAAGTCAGGCTTGGGGTCTTCGAGAAGTATCTTACTTTGTGGATTGCCCTCTGCGTCATAGTCGGGCTCTTGCTTGGTAGATTCTTGCCAGCTTTGGGCGAGTATCTGGACTCTCTGAAGTTCGCTAATTTGTCTGTCCCTATTGGCATCTGCTTGTTTTTCATGATGTATCCTACAGTCGTGGGCATAGCCTTCAGCGATATTAAGAAGGCGGTGGGGAAGCCGAAGCCGATGCTTCTCACGATAATTGCGAACTGGGTCATCGCTCCGCCCGTTATGACGTTCTACGCAAACCTTCTGGTTGCAGACCCTCTTCAGAGAGCGGGCATAATACTGCTCGGTATGTCTCCGTGCACGGCGATGGTTATGTGGTGGATGATGCTGGCTAAGGGAGACTTGGCTCAAGGGCTGATAAACACTGCAATAAACGCTTTGCTGATGGTTCTTCTTTACGCACCCCTTTCAGCCTTCTATCTGGGAGTGAGCGGTATTCCAGTCCCATGGGATTTAATCGCCCTGAGTGTAATCGTTTTCATAGCACTTCCAGTGTCTTTTGGGGCGCTTTCCAGAAAGTTGCTGATAATAAGGCGGGGAAGGGAGTGGTTTGACTCCACTTATCTTCAGCATGTGCGCAAAGTATCCATCATCGCCCTTCTGCTTACGTTAATTGTCATGTTCTCGTTTCAGGGGAAGGTGATTCTTGAGAACCCGCTTCTAGTCGCTTACTTGGCAACTCCCAACCTGCTCCATTACATCACGATGATTGCGATGACTTATTCCGTCTCGTGGCTTTCAAACTGGGACTATGCAACTTCCATAGACACCACTTTAATCGGTTCGAGTAGCCACTTCGAAGTAGCCATCGCAGTTGCGACGACTCTCTACGGCTTGAATTCAGGCGCTGCCTTAGCTACGGTGATTGGGCCTCTTATGGAAGTCCCGTTAATGCTGTCTCTCGTGAGGTTTGGGCTACGAACACGGCATCTTTTTCCCCGCAAAGAAAGAAAATAATTAACGGGCACTTCCTACTGTTCTATTTATGCAAAAAGGGATGAGAAGATGAAGAGGCTTCTTTTTGTCTGTGTTGAGAATGCGGGTAGAAGCCAGATGGCAGAGGCTTTTGCGAATCATTATGGCAAAGGCAAAGTCGAAGTCAGAAGCGCTGGTACCATGCCGTCGTCTGAAGTTAACTCTATTGTTGTAAAAGCGGTGCAGGAGGGGGGGATTGACATCTCTAAGAATAAGCCGAAACTCATCAACGACCAGATGGTTAAAGAAGCAGACGTGGTGGTGGTCATGGGGTGTGGCGCTCAAGGATTCTGCCCCGTGCCATTACTTAAGAAAGTGGTAGACTGGGAAATCGAAGACCCTAAAGGCAAACCGATAGAGAAGATTAGGCAAATCAGAGACGAGATAGAGAGACGAGTTCAAAAACTAATCGGTGAAATCGGCTAGTGGCATCCTCCACGAATCCCATTTCAATCAGAGGATAGCTGCAAAATTTACCTCTGGTTAAAAATGGAAAAGAGGCTAAATTCTCGGAGGGGCATTAGAAGAATGAAGGCTTGCGCTCATATTCCTGTTTTCGTTCTGGCATCTTAGCTACTTCTTCGGGAGACAGAATCTCCACAAGTTCATAATTCGTCGTGCCCAAGCCCTGCTTTTCTGCGAAGGTTGTGGCAATGTATGGGTTCTTCATCGCACCCCAGATGCGTTCGAAAGGATGCAAGCCTGCGTTGGGGTCTAGGTTGACGCATTTTAGGCTTGGCGGAATCTCCTTCTCCATCAGCCCCGCCCTTGCGATCAGGTCTAACGTTGCGGTTTCTACGGCTACTATGTCTCGGCTGCCGAGGATGCCGATGTCTGGAACGACGCATGGTTGAGGCATTCCCAAGCAATCGCATTCTGGCGTTATTTCGAGGGCAAAGTTGAGGAAGAACCGTTTGTCTTGGTCGAATGTGTCTAGGACTTTTTTGGTGGCTATCACGACGAGTTCTTGGAATGAAGAGAAGAATTCGGGTTTGATCTGTAGGCATCCAACTTGCTCGTCTGCCTTTAAGCACGCTAAGCAGTTCTGGTTTTTGCATGAGTAAAGGTCAACCTTCAGTTGGTGCTTCTCAGAGTCGTAGTGGATGGCGTTGTAGGGACAGCTCTTCACAAGGTTCTGAGCATGCTCTGGCGTGCATTTTTCAGGGTCCCAGTATCGGATGAAATTCTCGACTCCGTGTAGCCTTTCCCATCTCGATTTGGCTGCGTATCCGCCTATGCCGAGGTTTTTAAGCGCACCGCCGTAACCGCTAGTACCATGGCCTTTCGCATGCGTCAAGTCGACAAGCACGTCTGCGTCGTGTAATACACCGCTCATCTCTAACGTCTCCACGTTCCGGTAGCCGATGTTAACGGTCTCGACGTACCCGTCCTTGACGCCCGTCGCAGGGATCAACGGGCATCCGCATGTTTCTTGTGTGTATCCTCGGTCGACTGCGTTGTAGACCGCTGTCGGGTTGTCAGTGATGAACGGCCATCCACCAGACTGCTTAACAGCTCTAACGATTCTGCGTACGAAGAAAACGGGCACTGTTTGGTACCCATCATCGAAGCCTAAGTGCATCTTTATGGCGACTTTGTCTTTTTTCTGGATTGTTGAGAAGTCGAGCAGCTCGAGGATTCTGTCCAGTTTTGCCGCTAGACCTGCGGAGGCGTGGGCTTTCCCATGCTGAATTGAGCCGAAGTAAACCTTAGCTCTCTCATTTGTTGAAAAAACACACTCTTTCGTTGACATTACGCTTACTTCCGTGGCTTTCAAAGAGGTCATAGTTAGGGAGATATTTAAAGGAACACCATAATGAAGGGTGAGAAAGTGTGCCGGGAGAGATTTGAACCCTCCCAAAGTGGAGACATCATAGCCTTATTGGGTAAAAGACTTAACAGTATCGTATGTACGCTACATACGCGAGACAATACCTTCTTCTTGCTTCAGATGCGTGCATTTCTGTGGGAAGTTGCTTCGTTGTCTATTCTTCGCAGAAGCTCTATCACTTTTTTACCTTTTCTTTTGAGTTCTATTTCCGAGACGGTGTCCTTCATCGGACAAAGATCATCCACCACTATTCCTCCTCGTTCTTTGTACATTGCTGGATAAACCCGACATCCCACAGGTCTGTGTCTATAAATTTTGCAGCGGCGTTTTGCAACGTCGTAGAAAACGCAGAATCCGCGGTGATTTCGCAGTCTGGCGAAACCATGCCTGTCATAACGTACAAACTTCTGCCTGTTATATCCCATCCTTTCCAAACGTTCAATGTCTGCATTCGAAAGCAGCATTTCAGTTTCTTCACAGCATATTCCGCAGTGTGAACAACGCATAGGCAGATTTTACCTTGACTTTCTCTTATCGTTTTTGTTCATTTCACCAGAGCGCACATATTCCAGAAGCCTATTCTGTTCGCCAAATGTTGTAGGGGCATTCACTCCAACAGTACCTGCTTCCTCTGAAGACACAGCCTCTGCATTCAGGCTTACTAAAAGGCTTAGGCTTCCCCACAAAACCCCCAGAGGATAATATATCTAGATCCAGAGATTTAGCATTTGCTTTTTGTAGAGAAGAGAATGTACGTGAGACATCTTCATTAGTGCAAGATTCAAATTCCATAACTTGCTGCTAGGCACACATCATATAGCTTTCCCACGCATGCATAAGGCACAAGTGGCTTCAGCGTTTCTCTTTGCGCTTTTTCTTTCCTTCTTGGTCATTGGCTTTTTCTTAGAACTTTTAAGTCATAGTTTTCGACGTTTAAGATAGGCAACTGTAAATAGTCTACCATCTTCCAGGCGAATGTTTTGAACGCTCACTAATTCCCATCCATCTTTTCCTAAAACGTTTAACTCGTTTTGAACGCTCTCTATTACGGGTTTTCCATCTGTTACAAGGCGGTCTGCGTGGACCCTTGTCTTTAGCGGAAGCACTTTGTACTCCCATTTCACCACTTCACACCTCAAACACTAATGATGATTAATGACGCAGTAATTATCTTTGCTTGAAATGGTATTTATCTTTGTAAGCGTTTTCCCTCCCCACGGTGGAGACATCCCCCACAAAACACCCGTTTTTTCTTGTTTCAGATGTCGCGCACACACGCGAATAAAGACTGTGACATAGGTTCCGACTATCGGTTACACACATATCTTAATATGGGACCAAGTGCATTGTGTTAATACGTAGGATTCTCTTAGAGAATATTGACAGAATGCTTCACTGCGTTTTGTCACTTATCTTTTGACCATTCTACTGAAAAAGCACGAGGTGAATACTATGAAATCAGTAAACAAGCAGTTAGACAGATCAGCGCAAGCTTGGATCAACAGAGTGGAGAGAAGGCAGCCACCTAACGTAGACTATAACTCTGAACTGAGAGATTGGTTGCAGCATGTCATATTGGAAGCAGAAAAGAACAACAACTTTAAGAAAAGAGAGCAGTTCCTAAGTCTTCTAAAAGATCTCAAAGCCACCTGAGTGTGCGCTTACCTTCTTTCTGTCATTATCATGTTTTTCGGATTTCTACTTCTTTTTCGGCTTGTATTCTCCACTCTGAAACAGTGGACTGGAAATTATTAGATCTGCTGTCGCTCTGTTACATGCGGTGGGCACGTTGTACAATACTGCTATCCTAAGAAGGGCTTTAACGTCGACATCGTGAGGAAGAGATTCCAACGGATCCCAGAAGAAAATCAAGTAGTCCAATTTCTCGTTAGCGATCAAAGCTCCGATCTCCATGTCTCCACCATGCGAACCATCCTTAAGCAGGGTGATGTTTAGGCCTGTTTTGTCGATGATTTTCTTCCCGGTTCCTCCCGTTGCGTATAGGTTGTAAAGAGCTAAAGTTCCTTTGTTAAAGTCAGCCCACTCTACTAGATCAGCTTTCTTATTGTCATGTGCCACCAAGGCGATCGTTCTTTTCAAAGCATCACCAGCCGAGCACACGAGAAATGTTTTGCTAATTTTAATCTTTCTTCTTGGGAGTGCGCATTATGCCATGTGGCATCTCATTTTTCAAGGGTGAGGTACCCGTTGCTTCTTAACCATTCTGTTTCGTTTCTTCTGTATCTTGCATAGATGTCGCCCCGAGTGTCAGGTTGGAAGTCCCAAGGAGAGACCAGAACGATGTCGCCGACGCGAATCCAGACTCTTCTCTTCAACTTGCCCCGAACTCTGCACAATCGTTCCTTGCCGTCTTCACACTTTACCATCATTCTGTCAAAACCCAGCATCTTGACAGCTATGCCCAGCACGTCGTTGGCAACGGGCAATTTAATCTTCCCCAAATCATTTTCGCTGACGATTTTTCTCTTACCCATTTCCCTTCACCTCTCCACCGAGGCAGAGGTTGCCTCTTCAGTTTCTACAATAAAAACCATGTTTTTCTGGGGTTTAGTTTGAGGACGCGCAGTGGAACCGAACATCGAATGACCGCGGACAATCTGGCTGTGATGTCTTTGGCATCGGATTGCTGCTCGTTTACCATCTTGTGAAACCCAAACAACACGACTTCTTTCATTACATTGGGGACATCTTACACGGTCGTCTAGCTTAAGCATCTCAAGCAACACCTTTCTTCCGATTGTCCACGTATGTCTTTGTCCGTGTTTTCTTCTTCTGTGTGCAATGAACTCGTACAGAAGACTTGCATTTTCTACAGTTTGTTACTATACCCGCTCTTAAACTGCACAATTGTATCTGCCTCTTTGATAAAGTTCGAAAAGATTCCAGTATTGGTAGGACAAGCCTACGCGATAAAGAAAGCTCTTCGGCTATAGTGGTGCTTGCGCTCTTATAAAGGCATAGGTGAACACACGCATGAACAGCTCTGGATGCGTCGTGCTTTTTACAGGATTACCTAGCCATGCTGAGTCTTCTGATCCATCAGTTTGGAAAAACTGTGTAGACTTCGTGGTGGGCCGGGAGAGATTTGAACTCTCGACCTTTCGGTTATCAGCCGAACGCTCTAACCATGCTGAGCTACCGGCCCGCCTTGTAGGCAAAATTAGAATAAACCCACTGCCGATTATAAGCATTTTTAAGATGTCTTCGTTGTTGAATGGTAGGCAGGACGTCGGGTTTTAGTTGTTAAATCATCTATGTTTATAAGTCAGAGTACACCCTACGAGTAAGGTAAATTTCGGGCATGGATGTAGAATCCAAAAATCGAAGGAGACGAAAGTGGTGACAGATGGACTTCACATTGCTTGCGTTGGCAGTCGGAGCCCTTGCGATGCTTGTCGTTGCCTACCTAGCCTGGACCATCGACAAGGAGCCCTCTGGAACAGCCCAAATGGTTGAAATCGCAGGCTACATCCAAGAAGGAGCCAAGGCTTTCTTAAAACGGCAGTTCAAAACCATAACACTTTTTGTCGCATTGCTAATCGTCCCCTTAGCCGTGTTCTTCCAAGACACTCGAGTACTCGTTGCATTCGTGTTCGGCGCCTTTCTTTCCCTGTTAGCTGCCTACATAGGCATGCGAGTTGCTGTAAAGGCAAACGTGAGGTCAGCTAATGCCGCAAGGTCTTCTTCGGCAAGGGCGTTTGCGCTTGCCTTCAGGGGTGGAGGGGTCATGGGGCTTTCTGTCACTGGTCTCAGCCTCATCGGTGTAAGTTTACTCTTCTGGCTTTATCGAGACCCAAGTTTAATTGTGGGCTTCGGCTTCGGTGCGAGTCTAGCGGCACTTTTTGCTCAATTAGGTGGAGGCATATTCACGAAGGCGGCTGACATAGGCGCAGACTTGGTGGGCAAAATAGAGCAACGTATCCCTGAAGATGACCCACGCAACCCAGCGGTCATCGCAGACCTAGTTGGAGACAACGTTGGTGATTGTGCTGGAAGAGGCTCAGACCTTTTTGAGTCCATAAGCGACGACTACATTACCGCCATGATTCTGGGCGCCATCTTATTCGGCTCATTGGGAATAAGCGCTCTAACGTTCCCCCTCATGCTTGGCGCTTCAGGAATTTTAGCAACGATTGGTGGGATCTTCTTCGCTACCAGATGGAGAAAGATGAAGCCTATCACGTCTTTCAACATCGGTCTCCTATCTACAACTCTCTTATGCATAGTCGGCGCATTCTTGTCATCCATGCTGCTGCTCAACGACGTAACAATCTTCTACGCCGTGATAAGCGGTTTAGTGGCTAGTCTAGCGGTTGGATTGGCTGTACAATATTACATCGGAATTGATAGCAGACCGGTCAGAAAAGTAGCAGAATCCTCTGAACGTGGGGCTGCGATCAACATCATAACAGGCTTGTCCTACGCTCTGCAGAGTCCCTTCCTACCCCTCTTGTCTATCTTGGCAGCTTTTCTTTTTTCTTATTACATAACCAATGGTTCGCTCTTCGGGGTGGTCGCGGCTAACATTGGAACAGACCTAGCTGTGGGCATTATCATGTCGAGCGACGCTTTTGGACCCATTAGCGACAATGCTGCGGGCATAGCCCAAATGTCGGGTACAAAAACGCAGAACGGAGAAGGGTTAGAAGAACTCGACGCTCTTGGCAACACCACTAAAGCTTATGCAAAGGCTTTCGCAACCGCTTCGGGCACCGTTTCGACGATTGTAATCTTCATCACTTATGGTGAGATCGTGGGCCTCTACTCGGTCAATCTTGGTCTTCTAAACCCAGCGATAATAACGGGGCTCTTGTTGGGTGCAGCTTTTCCTTTCTTGTTCTCTTCTCTGGCTATCGGTGCCACTGGAAAAACTGCTTATCTGATTGTGGATGAAGTGAGACGCCAGTTCCGAGACAACCCGGAAATTATCAAGGGAAAGGCTAAGCCAGACTATGCGCGCTGCGTAGACATCGGCACGAAGAACGCTCTCAAACAGATGATTGCACCTGGGTTGCTGGCTGTCGCTTCACCCATTGTCGTGGGGCTTCTGCTCGGAAAATATGCGCTGGGCGCGATGCTTCTTGGGGGTTTAAGCATGTCAGCCTTGTTGTCGCCTTTCTTCACGTTTGGCGGCGGCATATCGGACAACGCGAAGAAACATATTGAAAGAAGCTTCTGGATGAGGGGGACTCCGACACACGCCGCAGCCGTGACTGGTGATACGGTTGGCGACCCGTTGAAAGATGTCGCGGGTCCATCGCTGAACATTTTCATGAAGCTTACGAACATGACTGCGCTGTTGATTGCTTCTGTGTTGTTTCTGCTTTAGGCACAGTTGGTTACTAGAAGGACGCTGTAACCTACCTGCACGTATTAATGCCAGAATTGGAATAAACTGCACCGACTCGTAAGCACTCTTAGGAAGAAACTCTTTAATCGCCTACGCACTATCCTCTCTGTGGGTCCGTAGCCCAGTCAGGATTAAGGCGCCGGCCTTCGGAGCCGGAGAACGGGGGTTCAAATCCCCTCGGACCCGCTAAAACCAAATATGCCTATTATGTGAAAAATGAACAGATTAACCTCAGTCCAACGACGATGGCGATTAAGGAAAGAATTCTTCTTATAGCTTTTCCTTTCACGCGTTTGGCAAGCGAACAGCCCACTTGGGCTCCGATGATTGTGCCTATTGTTATTGGAAGCGCATACTCAAATAGAATGTTGTTTAAAAAGCCATGGGCTACTACTCCAACGCCATTGGTGATAGCCATAGCGAACTCGGAGCTTGCCACTGCGATATGAGCAGGAACCCCCAGTAGAATCATTGTTGAAATGTCAGTTATTCCACCTCCTAATCCTGATAAGCCTGTCATAAGCCCTCCAAAGAAACTGCTGACTAGCGCCAGATGCGGGCTACGAAGAGTATACTTGAAGACTTTACCCCTCGAGTCAATTCTATTCCTTGTCCATTCCATGCCTGCCTTATTTGCTTCTGGTTTTTCCTCTGAACAAGGGTTTTCTTTGCTTTTTATAACCAGTACAGAGATGAGGATTATGAAAATACCGCAAATGCCAGCCAAAAAGTTTTGCGGCAGAAGTGTGGTTATGTATGCCCCTAGAACAATTCCTGGAACGTCAAGCACATCATAAAGTAAACCCATCTTATAATCAACTCGCCTCTGCCTAATGTACCCAAGAGTAGAGGAAAACGTTGTACCACAGATGGCTACCAAACTGACTGCAATAGCGTTTTGGGCTGGTAATTGAAAAAACAGAATCAAAACGGGAACTATAATAAAGCCTCCTCCAAGACCAACCATAGACGAGGGAACTCCGACTACGAAGCCTATCACTAAGACTAAAAGAGCTTCAAGGATATTCATTGTAACCTAGCAGGGAAGAATGTTCTACGTGATTTAAATATTTTCCCAACACATTCCAAAGATTTCTGGAGCTTTTGAAGAGAATAGTTGTATTCGTGCGTGAAGTACGAGGATTTAGGTTTAGACATCGGTTTAAATGGTTTCGACTGATCCCGTTCAAATCTCTCATTTCAGATTAACAACTGCTATTGAGAATCTTCATGAAGTTTTTTGGCTATCCTCTCTACTATTTCTTTGTAAAAATCTCCGAAAGTTTTGTAAAGAAGCTTTGCGAGGTCATAGAGAATCAGTAGGAAGAAGACGAGAATTACTAACGCAGCTAACCTCGAAGCCCACTCCCCTACGTAAGTGCTGAGTTGAGGAGGCAAATATACCCAAAGTACTGCGGCTAAAACTGTGTAGAGACAGTCAACGAGCATATGCCTAAGCGTGGTTTCCGTAATTCCGATCGTACCCACTAACCGTCTGGCTATGGCATCAATTATGACTTTTAAAGCCATAATTATTCGATATCCGAAAAATATGATCACAATTAGGTTTAGGGTCGATAGTAAATGATCTGAGCTTAGTGTTAGACTGTTAAGATTTATTAATGCAATGCCTGAAGTTGCCGGAGCAACCATACTGAGAACGACGAGGGCTAAACCAAGTTTGATGGAATTAGAGATTAGGCTTTCGATCTTATTACTTATCTCTTTTTTCTCAAGTAGAATCTCTGGTTCCGGCTCTCTTCTGACTCTTTCAAGTTTAGTCTTTCCTCTTTTCATCTTGTACGCTAGTACCAACGAGTAACCTAGATAGAATATTGGGGCTACGCCCAGATAGTATATGCCGAGAATGGGCAATGAAAGAAGCGATGCTATAAAAACTACAAACAATCTTACATCCCTCGTTGCAGGCACCTTTCTCAGCTTTTCTGTGCTCACGCCTAGGGAATTCAAATTATGAGTGACGTAGCTCACGAATATCACATTAGCAGCTGCAAGTATGGCAAACAAAAGAGTGATGTCATCTATCATCGGTGAAGATAAGGTTAACCCAGCTACTATAGCGATGTCAGAAATGCGATCTAGTACCGAGTCTAGGTAGCCGCCCCATGGCGTGGCTTTGCGATAGAGCCTTGCAAGTTCACCATCCATCCCATCTATTATAGATGCTGCTTGCACAAGCAAGCCTCCTAGAATGAATGCTCTCATCGCTAGCAGAAAACTTGCCGATAAGCCGAGGAGGAATGATACCAACGTTACTGTGAGCGGTTCTATCTTCAAGCCCCTTCGATACGCCGTGATAGAAATTCGTGTTGATATTGGCCTGTTAAGATGTTTGGAGACCAATCCATCTTCAGGTTTAGTAAGCTCCTTTCTCATTATTTGCCAATGAATCTCCCTTGCCTTGACTAGGTCTTCAGGTGTATCCACATCTTTCCACATCTTTCCCGTGACATCTACGTGATCTACTTTACCATCGACGGCAGCCAGGTTAAGTGCATCAGCTATGGTTGCCCTGCAGCCAAAGTTTTCTATTGCTTTTTCTATATATGCCTTGGAATTCTCGCGACATAATATTGTACCTGTATCTATCCCGTACTGAGGAGAGATTGCCTTATCAGCGTACACTACTGCACCACCTCTCAATGCAAGCTTAAGTCCTTCTCCTGCCTCGACTCGCGAAGGTTTCTTATCGACGCAAACAGTGAAGGCTGCTTGACTTCTGAGTGATAGTACTCCGTCGAGTATTGATTGTTCAAATATATGATCAGACATTAAGAGGAGAAAGGGGCTTGCGTCTAAACGCTTCATTGCTAAGCTAACGCTATATAGATTCCCAAATTCTTCAACATCGGTTTCTACTAGTTCTGCCTTCCCTTTCAGCCTTTCCTCGAATATTTCTTTGAATTGAGGTCTTATCACGATAAGTGTGCGGGGCGAATTAGTCTTCTCGATCTTTTTCAGGATAAAGTCTAATATTGTTACGTTAGGCTCCAACTCCATGAGGCATTTATGTGTCTCACTGGAGTAAGGCTCCAACCGAGAAGCCAATCCTCCAGCTATAATAATGACGGGAAGCATCTGCAACTCCCATCTCTATCATCAATGCGTAACTTATAAGACTAATCTAGTGTAGCTTTAAGCGGACAACTCTTGTCTCATAAGGTCTATGCTTTCCTTTAATCCTGCAAAACTGTGGCACTCGATGATCAAAGGTGTTTGGTTCTTCCAATCTTTTATTTTTTGAAACACTCCTGTAAAGTCTATGCTTCCTTTTCCAATAGGTAAATGTTCATCTTCCCTGCCATTGTTGTCATGGAAGTGCACACTGACGATAAATTTGTCTAGTAACCGCGTGAAATCCTCAATTTTCCCAACAGTGTTAGCGTGACCTATATCAAAGGTCAATTTACATTCAACATCCTCAATGAGAGAGTTTATTTGCTCTGGGAATCCAGCAAGAACGTAATCATTGGACTTGTGGTCATTTTCTATCGTAAAAACCATGCCCAAATCATTAGAAACTCGGTTAATTCTTCTCAAAGAGTCTGTGGCATTTCTCATGGCCTTTTTAACAAGTTTTTGTGGATAATCTCTCGATAAACGGCCGACATGAGAAACAAGCAATCTCGCATCTAACTTGGCTGCAAGAATCACTGCTTCCAAAATAGCTTTCTTAGAGGCTCTTCTGAGTAGTGGGTTCACGCTCGCCAAATTTGTGTCAATGTTAGGGGCATGAACCAAATATTTGAAGCCATAGGTGTTTGACAAATTTTTGATTTCGAGTACTTTATCGGTTTTAGAAATAGCCGAAAGCAATTCGCGCCTATCCAGTTTAAGTTCAACAATACGAACTCCCAGTTTAGAAGCGAAGTTTAAAAAATTCTCAAGGGATCCTTCCAAGCTTGGGTAATCAGCAATGCCTAAGATCATATCTTTTGTAGCCTCCCTCCTCTCTAATCCTCGTCAACAGAAAAGATTATCGCCAACGATGTGCTAATGTTAGATGCTGAACATGGGAAATTTAAAACGGAGATCTAAATCCCCTCGGACCCGCTTTTGGAAATAAGTTAAAATACGTTTGCGCCGTCCATTTTAGCGGAGGAGTGGTTGGCTATTAAGCGAGTTTATGTAGACTATGCTGCCACGACCCCTGTGGACCCACGAGTAGTTGCGGCTATGCAGCCCTTTTTCTCCAAGTTTTATGGTAATGCTTCTTCGTTGAATTCTTTCGGCGTCGAAGCAAAACGGGCCTTGGAAAAATCCAGAGAAACTATTGCTGGGTTCATGAACGCTGGAGCTGAGGAGTTGATATTCACTGGGAGTGCAACAGAAGCTAACAACCTCGTAACGAAAGGACACGCCTTCAGAGAAGGTAAAGCTGGCTGTCATATTGCTATTTCTGCAATCGAGCATGACTGCGTCTTGAACTCGGCGAAATGGCTGGAAAAACAGGGGTTTAAGGTTTCGTGCTTGCCCGTCGACAGGTATGGGTTGTTAAAATTGGACGTTCTCAAAGAGACTTTGGAGAAAAACGTAACGCTCGTATCAGTCATCCACGGAAACAACGAAATCGGAACAGTGCAGACTATCGAAGAAATAGCGAGAATATGTCACGAACACGACGCCCTATTCCACACAGACGCGGTTCAAAGCTTCG
>CAZJAQ010000001.1:45639-102543 GCA_964544285.1 uncultured Candidatus Bathyarchaeia archaeon | reverse complement strand
AAATCACGCTTCTTACAACTGTAAGCCTACAGCGGTCAGCATATCAAAAAAGCCTTATGAATCACGGATTGAAAAGAACAATCAGTATTGACAATGCGTGTTTCTGAGAAACACTCTTAAATATGACATGTGTCATAGTCTATCCCTCGCATCGCAAACCAAGAAAAGCACCGTAGAGCAGCCAAATTCTACTCGAGGAAAATCCTCCTTCAGCCCAAAAACGCCATACAACAAGGACTTCTACCCTGCACTTTTTCAATACTCTATGCCTCCAGATTTTTTGCAGTCTTTGCATTCTCGAATGTCCATGTTATGTTTGGCGAGAAAACGTTAAATAGCAAGCTTCTCTTCAACGAGAAGGCTCTTCAGGGGTTGATGGCAGTGAAGATAAAGGCGGTTCTCTTCGACTTGGGAGGAACGTTAGTGAAGGGTCAACCTGTTTCTGAAGTAACGGGGAAGATACTGAAAGCCCAGGGCATTGAACGCTCGACAGAGGAGATTGAGCAAGCAAGAACTGCTGCCGAGAAAAACGTAGACATCGGGGAACTGCCCATTCTCGGAGAAGCGTTTTGGCATAAGTGGAATGGGCATGTCTTGAATAATCTGGGAATTCGCGACAACGTGCCCTTCTTGGCGGAGAGGATAGCGAAACTATGGTGGCAGTATTCTGATGTTGAACTTTACCCTGATGCCCGGGAAACATTGCGATTGCTTAGGCAGGGTGGCTTGAAAATCGGTCTCGTGACGAATGGTTTGGAAAGCGATGTGAGAGAGATTTTGTCGAAAGTTGGGTTGACAGGGTTCTTCGACGTGGAGATAGCTTCAGATACTGTTGGAAAGATTAAGCCATGCAAGGAAATGTTCTTGCATGCTATTACGAAACTGGGTATCCAGCCTCAGGAAGTTATCTTCGTGGGTGACAGCGTGGAACACGACTACAGGGGAGCCAAAAAATGCGGTTTGAAGGCGTTACTTATTGACCGCGACGACTCCGTTAAAGAAGAAGATGTTGAGAAGATTGGGAGTTTGACCGAGCTTCTGGAATACGTTTAAGATGTTTTTCGTGGAGGCACTTCTTCTAAGGAGACACACTGCGTCTGCAGTTCCTTCGTCGCGATACTCTGATATACTTCCAGAGTTTGTTCCGCTGCCTTTCTCCACGTGAAGTATTGTATGACGCGTTTGCGTCCGTTTTCGCCCCACTGCTTCGCCTTTTCAGGGTCTTTCAACGTTTCTTTTATTCCCCACGCGATGTCTGCTGGGTCGTTGCCGTTCACGTGGATGCCGTTCTGTTCAGGTCCAGACGAGACGACTTGTTCTCGGAAGCCGACTACTCCTTGAGCGCCCACGATTACGGGCTTTGCCATCGACATTGCTTCTAGGCTGACTATGCCGAAGGGTTCGTAGATCGATGGGAAGATGCAGACGTCTGCGGCGGCGTAGTGGAGTATGCGTTCGTCTTCTGGCACGAACTCGAAGCAACAATTCACCCTGTCGTGTATGCCAAGTCTGTGCGCCATCTCGATCACGTCTTTCTGTTCCTCTCCCTTGCCAAGAATCACAAGCTTGGTCTTCGGATATTCTTTCAGAACCATAGGCATGGCTTGGACGAGGTTTCTCACACCCTTCACCCACGTGAGCCGTCCGAGGAAGAGAACCATGCGCCAACCATCGTCGACACCGTATTTTTTGCGTATTCGTTCAACGTCTTCCTTCTTGCATTTCTCCGGGTTGTAGCGTTTTGGGTCGACGCCGTTCCAGACGACGCTGATTTTGGAGCCGGGCCAGCCGTGGCGGATGAGGTCTTCTCGCATGGCGTCGCTGACGGTTATTATGTGGTCTGCGGTTTGGGCTGTGGCGGTTTCGAGGTGGGAGACGACTTCTGAGCCGTAGCCTCCGCTTCTGCCCCATTCGGTGCTGTGCACGTGGAAGACCACGGGCAGCTTGGTTTCGTTCTTGGTTATGATGCCTGCTATGCAGCTTAGCCAGTCGTGGACGCATGCGATGTCGAATTTGTAGCCCTCTTTCTTTAGGATGCTGTTGATGAACTTGGTCGCGCTGAGGACGTTGTAGATGAAGATGTCGTTGAAGAAGCGGATGTTGGTTCCCCATTTTCGCAAGTCGTCGATGACAAACATTGGGAAGACGTTGCTGACGTCGGCGATTTTGGGGCGGTGTATCTCCACGCCCTTGTGCACCTCTCGAGTTTTTAGGTTGCTAGGGTTGAGGGTGAAGACTGTGACGTCGTGTCCCATGTTTATGAACTCGCGGGTGATGTAGTCAGCGTAGGTTCCCAAGCCGCCGACTATAGCGGGTGGGTATTCCCAAACGAAGAACCCGATTCTCAATAATATCCCTTACCTTCTTAGGTGCCTTTCTAAGCCCTTGTTGATAGGGTTGTGTGCGTATGCGAAAACTACACCGAAGGGCATGGAGGAGTTCAATCGAGAGCTTGCAAAAAATCTTTAAAGTATAGATTTTAAACTTTGTCTTGAGGGAAAATTTATGTTCGAACTGCAGTTTGTCAACATCGCTATGATTCCAATTGTCGTGCTTCTAATCGCATGTGGGCTCGTGGGACTGGCGGTTTTTTGGAGAAGAGGCAAAACAGCAGAAGCAATATCGCTCCTCAACACTTTCCTAATTCTGTTAGCTATTCTGCTAATCTTATTCCCTCCACCATGACTAAGCTTCAATAGGTCCATTATCAGCATCTTTTTCTATGCGTGCACATCAGTATCTCTTGTATGAAAGACGAATGCACCCTCTGCGGCAGAGTCCTATCCCTATACTCACTGAGGCATTGCCCCATTTGCAAGAAGCTCTACTGCCGAAGCTGCATGACCATGAACTTGTGGAGCGAACGAAGAGACCTTATCTGCCTGAACTGTGCTAGGAGAATAGTCGCACCCAAACGCGGTGGTTCGAAGTACGCTCCTTTGAGGGAGTATTTGTGGCGTCGAGGACAATTCACCCGCTTGGTGACGTTAACCTTCGCTAGAATCGAAGGAATAATCAACAGTGACTTACCTTTCGGCGCTCTACGCAGCGAAGAGTGGTGGAACAACAGCAAAGCAACTTCCCAAGGTTACTCTTGGACGAATGCTGGCTGGAAAGTTCAGAGCGTGGATTTGAAGGAGCGAGTTGTTACCTTCAAAAAGGAACTGAAGGAAGGAGAAACAGCGCAGACGCCTCGAAGAAAACGTAGAGCAACCAAGTCAGTAGAGAAACCCTTCACGCCAGTTCCCGTAAAACCCTTTAGAATTCGGAGACCTTCGAAGACACGGGTTGCAAGAGCCGTAGCTAGGGCGAAGAACGTGGAACGCAGAACAGCGACGCAGTATGGAATTAGGTTCAAGCCGAAGTCTGCTTATGAGAAGAGGCTCTTCAAACCTCAAGCGAAACCCGCCCCCCAAGACTGAGCAAAAGTTTAAAGCAAAAATACTTATACTATAGGCGATGTTTCATGAGTGTTTCGATTAGACGCCTTTTGATGGATGCGCTTAAACCCCGTGAAACTTCTATAATCGAATTGGCGAAGGCTATGGGTGCAGTAGGCGGTGTCGAGGAGGTGGACATAGTAGTGAGTGAAGTCGATCATAGAACAGAAACCATCAAACTCACCATTAAGGGTCCGCAGATTGAGTATGATGCAGTTTCTAAAGTCATGGAAAAATATGGGGTTTCAATCAGAGGAGTAGATGAAATTAGCGTGAGTAAAACAGAAAATGCCAAGGCTTCTCCTTCTCAGAAGCATAGTATTTTCGGTAGAAAGCCTTAGATTAAGGCGTGAATCAAGAAGCCTAGGGCGAAGGCTACCATTCCGAATACTACCATTCTTATTCCCTTTATGAGGGGGTTTCTTCTGCCGTGTCTTCCAAAGTAGGTTCCAGAGACAAAGAGAATGCTCATGGCTAGAATTGTGGAAATCCAAGAAGCAATGGCTATATCAAGAAGCGTGAACGCTGCCACAACAAGCGGAGTGACAACGATGGCGCAGCACATGAGAGGTGTTAAAAAGTTGACGACAGATATTATGATCGCTGAGATCTTATGATTTTCTGTGATTGTTGTGTTCTCTAATTCTCTGAAAAGTGCTTTCTCCAGCTCCAAGACCCGTTTCTCCCGTTCGAGAGTTTCAGACTCGTAGACACTTACTCCTGTGGAGATTCCCAGCGCAATGCTCGTGGCCACCATAGTGCTTATGATTAAACGCAGATTTGGGTTAGAAGTAAAACCAGACCCGATTAGAATGCCCAACAAGGTGAAAGTGGAGTCGAACAGCGTATTCGTGAAAAACCTGCGAAGAATGGGACCAACTTCTCTACTTCTTAGCCTAGATAACCCGCTTAAACCCAAATAGTAATCCCTTTTCGCATCCCAGATATCTCATTACAATGCTATTAATATTTCTCTGCCCAAAGAACTGGACACTTCTTTCCAGAACGCTTAACTAAAATGCCCAATCCCTAACGTTTTTAGGAAAGGAAGAAGGACGCATGGGTATGCAGGCGAACGAAGCAACGTTCAGAAGCTATCTGTTCTTCTGGTCGGGACAGTTAGTGTCGCTGCTGGGGTCGTCCATCGCACAGTTCGTGATTATTTGGTGGATAACTCTAGAAACAGAAAGCGCGCTATACTTGTCGCTTGCCTCTCTCTTGGGTTTAGCGCCCATGATAGTTCTCGCTCCCTTCACAGGCGTCCTCGTGGATCGCTGGAGCCGAAGAATGCTAATCGGAATAGTAGACTTGCTGCAAGCCTTGGCTACGATCGTGCTCGTTTTTCTGTTTTGGCTGGGAAATGTTGCAGTATGGCAAGTCTTGGTGTTACTTACCCTACGAGGGATTTTCCAAGCCTTTCACAGTCCCGCAGTCGCAGCCATCACGCCATTGATGATCCCTAAGGAGAAACTGAGCCGCATGAACGGGCTTAACTATCTTTTCTCGGGAGCAGTAAACTTAACCGGACCCATAGTCGCAGCTCTGTTACTGGGGTTCTGGACAATTCATCAAATTCTCTGGGTTGACGTCGCTACTTTCATCGTAGCGCTGACCCCCCTTCTGATGATAAAAATACCTTCGGTCAGGATGAAAGAGGACAAATCATCTTTTAAGGAAGATTTTATGGAAGGTTTTGCCTTCATCAGACGTTCAAGAGGCTTCTTACCTCTGTTGACGCTAGCAACTGCGCTGAACTTCTTGCTCACACCCTTGTCAACTCTTGTTCCCTACTTCATAAGGTTCGACCATTTCGGAGAAGCCGCAGACTATGCCTTGGTCTCGGCGTCTTTCGAAGGGGGAATACTCGGCGGAGGACTGCTGATGTCACTGATTAAAGGGTTCAACAAGAAGATGATTGCAACCACGGCTTCAATATACGTCATCTTCATAGGATACGCTCTCGTAGCCCTTACCCCCGCAGGGTTGTTCTGGTTCATGGCAATCAGCGCCCTAATCATGGCTTTCTGCGTCCCAGTGGCAAACGTGTTAACTCAGACGATATTCCAAACAGTCGTTCCGCTGAAAATGCAGGGGAGAGTAAACTCGGTTGTCATGGCGTTGGCTTCTGGTGCGCAGCCCATCGGCATGATCCTCTCAGGAGTAATGGTGGAGTTTACAAGAACAGCCGACCTCTTCTTGGGCTGCAGTGTAGCTGGAATACTGGTACTAACATTCTCATGGTTCTTCACAGATGTTAAGAACGTAGAAAAGATGGGAGAAACTTCAACAAGTCTTCACGCCGAATAGAGGCTATCTGCCTCTATTTGAAAGCATATAGAATAGCTTAGAGAATCAACGCTACAAGAGTGAGACATCAAAATCCTTCTGCAAAAACGGGTTACTCCGTTTCTCCTCTCCAATAGTCGACTTCGGTCCATGACCAGGATACACGACAAACCGGTCAGGCAAAAGAGCCAACTTCTCCAGAAGAGACTGCATCATCTCCTTCCCCGAGCCGCCGGGCAAGTCCACGCGACCGATGGAACCAGCAAACAATGTGTCGCCAGTAAAAACACAGTCAGCACCGACGAGTGAAACGCTTCCTGGACTGTGCCCCGGCGTGTGCAAAACCCGTAAAACAACCTGGCCAAACTTCACCGTATCGCCGTCCTTTAAAAGTCCGTCGGCCACGGGCGAGTTGACTAGGAAGCCGAACAATGCCGCAAGCCTTTCCCCCTGCTCGCTCAGCATGTCCGCATCCCTCTCATGAATCAGGATAGGCGCACCCGTGGCTTCTTTAACAGTTCCATTGCCACACGTGTGGTCAGGGTGACCATGCGTGTCGACTATGAACTTCGCCTTCAACCCGTTCTCTTTCAATACTCCTAAAACCTCTTCAGCCTCTCCTTGACGGTCGAATCCAGGGTCTATCACTATTGCTTCTCTAGTTTTGCTGCACCAGACCGCGTAGCAGTTGGTGAACAACGAACCCACAGTCAACATCTTCAGGTTCATCTAAGACCATCCTACAGCTAGGGAACTATTTCAATCTTAGTAATTTAGATTTCCTGTAAAGATTTTTAGATTCAGATTCGGACTTCGAATCATCGATAAATGATTAATAGAGATTATTTAGAGCTTCTATACTTGAGGAGAAACAAATGGCTAGAAAGGTAATAATCGAAGCTTCACTCGTGCCGGAGTCCACAGACGAAAAACCAGAGAAAATTGAGAGAGAGATTTCGAGGAAGTTCCTAGAAGAACATCTGATAATTCCATGGTGCGAAAAAATCGAGAAAGTTAAGATCATTGACTTCTAGAGAGAGGTTGAGCTTTCTACTCGCTATCACATTTGCAGCCTATTAGGACGGTCTAGACTAAGCGCAGAACGCAAAAACGCTTACTCTATAGCTGCGACTTCGTCCAAAAACTCAGCCACAGACCTACCCCGCTCCGTCAACTCAAACTTCACCGGCACATCCCGCCTAAACACCAACTTCCTCCCCCGCAAACCCCGCAAATACTTATACGTCCTACGCAAATTAACCCCAGCAGCTCTAGATAGATCTCGGGCAGAAATGCCGCCTTGCGGGATCGCCTCACAGACCCTCTTCTGCGTCGGAGACAACCTCTCCATCGACAACGCCCTCTTAGTGCGGAAGTAGAAAACACGGTCAGGAACCGAATCGTTCACGATCAGCTTGCGTTCTATCAGACGCCTCAACGTCCTCGACAAACTCTTCGCAGGAGCAACCTCAAGCAGCTCGCCACGTGTCTTCGCACCGTCCAATAGGCTTCTGAGTATTCTTTCCTCATAGCCTTCTGAATGAATCGGCAGCCACCCTGCAAAACCATGTTTAATCATAGCGTCGTGAACCTTCCTGCCGTACAACGTGAGCCCAAACCTGTTGCCATTTTCCTTCACCAAACCAGCCTGAAGCAGCGGCTTCAAGTATTCGCCAATCGTCCCCTGACTGTAAGAGAACCCCATTTTCCTCAGCCTGCTCTGCAAATCATCGAAAGAAAGCATGCCTTTCCAAAGAATGTCGAGAATCGTCAGCCTCCTCTTGTTCTTCACCGCATTCAGCAAGTCAAGCCCATGATGGGCTTCTGAAAGTATTCTAGTGGTCTCCCGAAGCTCCTTCTTCACCTTCCAAGTCTCACATTGCTCCACACAAAGCATCGGCGAAACAACGCTGCAACCCTTGCAGCGTTCTTCCATCACTTGTAGTGCCTGTCCAAGAGTGCAACCGTCATCAACCATCTTCTTCGACAACCACAGTGAGTCCCGACAAGCTCGGCTCTCTGCCCGCTCTTTAAGTAAACCGTGTGTCACGGAAACTCGGTCATCGTTACGACTGTTCTTCAGAGGGGAGAAAGGAGAAGAGTTTCTTTTCAAAACCAGTGTCCTCCATCGTTTCTATGACACACGTCATAATAATATGACATGCGTCATGCTTATATACCTTTTCCCCACACAACACATGACGGAGCAGAAGCCATGAAACTACCGTGCGAAGTCGCAGTAAAATCAGTGGTCCCAGCGATCCGCGCCCTCCTCGCAAAAGAACTAATCGAAACTCACAGAATGAAACAGACAGAAGCAGCTTTCCTGCTAGGAATAACCCAAACAGCAGTAAGCAAATACACCCATCACGTGAGAGGGAAAGGTCTCTCGATAGAAAAGGAAAAAGAAGCCCAATCCTTAATCGCCAAAACTGCCGCCTCACTAGCCGACGGAAGCCTAGATAAAACAGAACTTGGGCATCAAATATGCGTCACGTGCAAACTCGTGCGGAGAAAACGCCTTATGTGCAAGCTATGCAAACGCGCCAATCCCACACTGAATGTTAAAGAATGCAAACTATGCACTCTTCCCTCCTGCGACTTCTCCACGCTAACGAGCTTAGACGAACACACTGAGCAGTAAGGAACTGAACAGCAAGCTTATCACAACAGCTACAAACCCAATTATGAAAGCCTTGCTCCACGAAAGCTCAGTCATTTTCTTCAAAGCAACCGTGCATAGAATGGAAGCCCATCCATAAGCAAGCAATCTTAAGATTGAAATCGGTATCCCCCAACTGCTCTCGTAAACATCAACGTACTCTAAGTAGGTAACGTTGTAGGGAAGGAAGATGGGGGGTAGAAAGAGAAATAGCAGTGCAAGAACTCCCAGATAAACTGCGTACGCTGAGTAAATGTACCCAAAAATAGACACCAAATCTTTCCAGACTCCTTTCCAACCTGAGAAACTCTTCAAAGCTAACCAGAGTATCCCCGAGAGAATCAGCCATTCCAGCAAGAAATCAAAGATGCTCTGCATAAGCGAATATACGAGCTGTAGGCCGAAGACGCTTAGAGAGGAAAAAAGAAGATACTTGCCAAAGAATAAACCATCAATTTTTACGACAAGCGTTGAGGGATTATCCCATGCCAATCGAAAGCCTATTCCAGTTATGTTTTCCCAACTTGGCGAGTTAACCTGTGTCCACTCGTCGGTGGCGAGGTTAACACTCACGTTTGCCCAGACGCCAGTGCTGTTGGCTACAACATCTCCTAAATCTAGTTCGAATCGGTTACTTTCATTGTTTAATGAGAAGAGCTGCAGGGTTGTGGCTGGAACGGCGTTTGCTCCTTGAACCCATTTAATGCTGAAGGATAATCGCGTGTATTCTTCTTCAGAACAGTTGAAGCTTCCTATGTTTGTTAACTGCAGCCAGACTAGGGAGCTATTAGTCAAAGAAGCTGAAACGCTATAATTGCCTGAAACGTAATCAGCACTGTCAAAGGTTATGTTACCATTAGACCCCCACAAAAACAAAGTGTCTGATGGTTTTTCTGTCCACAAATCATTCTCAGGCGTCGGCGTCTCTAAGAAAAATCTTGCCCCGCTCGTGTACTGTACCCCTACAGTGAAGGGCAAGGTTAGCAATAAGATTAAGATTGGACCTTTAATGCTGGGCTTCTTCACTATCTCTTCAAACGTCTTCATCGGCGAGTAGAGTACTCCTACTACCCATTTCGCAAACAGCCATGGCTGCTTTTTCTCCTCCTCTTCGACGGGCGGAGTCTCTTTTATCGTCAAGTTGTGTGCATTCCTTGTTTGAATCTTCTGTAGGTGGCATAGTCTACGTAGTTTATAAACCCATTTTCAGCTTGATGTTTTATCGTGAATTTTTGTCTGGGTCTATTGTCTAGTAACTGACTGGTGGTAATGAAAGAGTAAGCGTCGCTTCCAGCGCCTGAGCCATAGCTTCCCACCAAGATTCTTTCATCAGGCTTTGCTACGTCGAGAACGGCGGCTAAACCGATGGGCGAACAACCCGAATAAGTATTCCCGAATTTCGAAACCTGAAGACCCGGAAGAAATTGCTCTTCTTTGAAGCCTAATGCCTTCGCAACACGGGTGGGGAAGGCAGCGTTAGGTTGATGCGCAACAAAGTAGTTCACATCACTGGGCTGAAGCCTCAAGCGTTCCATAAGCCTTTGGACAGCTTTCGTCACATGTTTAAAGTAGGCGGGTTCGCCAGTGAACCTGCCTCCATGGCTCGGGTAGGGCTGTGTATCTCTTCTCCAAAAGTCCGGAGTGTCTGACGTCATAGAGCACCAGCCTTCAAACTGGGCTATTACATCGTACTTGCCGAAGATGAAGGCGCAGCCGCCATAGCCCACGAAAAGGTCCAACTCACCTCCAGGCTCACCCCTTGGAGCAGACTGAGAGTTATCAGTGCCGATTACCATGGTGTAAGATTCTTGCGAGTCTGGGTAATACACGAGGGAGGCGGCGTCTTTGAACATGCTAGTTGCCGCCTTACAGGCAAATTCTGTATCTATCGCGTCTACGCATTGGACGCCTTCCGCTTGACACTCTTCGCCAAGCTTAAGCACTTGCGCCACTTTAGAAGCAATGGGCTTTACAGCGTAAGGGTTTGACTCCGACCCCACGTAAACTTTGCCAACCGATCTATTATCGACGCCAGAGTGGATGAGCGCCATTTTTCCAGCCTCAACAGCCGCTGTGATAGCGTCCTCGTCTAAGAAGGGAACAGAACGCTCAATCCGCCCTTCTTTGAATCTGAACTTAGACGAATAGACCCCATACCCCACTATTCCAGGCTTTTCATACTCCTTCGAAGGTTCAACGATTCCATACTCCTGGTAGGGGTAGTATTCGTCGGCGAAAGAAAACGCCAAGGAGATCGTTGGCACGATTTCGCTGGGTTCTACCGCATGCCTTCTTCTAAACCGAGGAACAACCCTTCTGCCTTCCAAATCGTCAAGGCTGATTTCGTTTTCTCTTATCATAAAATCGGTTAGGCGTCCTGGAAAACGCACTTTGTTGTTGTGAAAGGAAACTATTCCGTAGATGTAGGGCCCCAATTTTGTGAATTTGTTTGTAGGCTCGTTGACGAGAGTGCAGGCTTCCAGAGTCCCTTCATCGTAGAAGAAATCGATGTTTTCCATTTTCCCGAAGCTTTCTCTTCCGCAAGCACCGCAGTAGTCCTTCGGTTTGAAGTATTCTTTTCCACAGAGGGTGCAGCGGCTGCCACGCAGTCTGTCGCCCACGTAGGCTACTCGCCTCTCGATCGGTTCGCTGCTCATTTTACTCTCTCCCTAGAATGTAGGCGTATGCCTTGGTTCCAAAGCCTTCTAGCTCGTGAACGCAGCCGCACCTAAGCTCTCCATCTGTTCTTACCTGTCTTTCCCCGGCTTCTTGCCTCAACTGTTGAAAAACCTCAAAAATCTCGGCACCACCTGTCGCACCCAGCGGATTCCCATCAGCTTTAAGCCCCCCATTCATGTTCACGAAGACTCTTCTACCGCCTAACACGTAACCGTCTTCATTTGCTTGAAAACTCTTGTGAACATCCTCCCATGCTTTGCCTTTCTCGCAGAACCCCAAATCTTCCAAGGACACAAGCCCCATCATCGTAGACTGATCGTAAAGCTCTAAAATCGAAATGTCGCCTAACTCCATGTTTGCCTCTTTAAGGGCTTCTTTCATGGCAAGTTTAGTCGCCAAGAAACCTGTCAGGTCGTTACGTGATGGGAAGGTTATAAAGTCTGTAGCTAGAGAATGCCCCAAAACGTAGATTGGCTTATCGGTATAGGATTTGGCAAGCTCAGAGTGTGTCAATATTAAAGCAGAAGCGCCGTCAGATATTGGTGCGTAGTCAAACAAGCCTAGAGGCTTCCCAGTTTCTTCTCTCGCCTTAATCACAGCATCTACTGAGATTTCTTTGCGAAACTGAGCGTACTTGTTTTTCGTGGCGTTATAATGGTTCTTCACGGAAAACTCTGCCAATGCGGTGTTCAAGACGTCGAGTTGCTTGCTTGCAATGCCATATTTTTTAATGTATGCCCTCAGCATGAGTTCATGGTTTGCCTCTGGAGTGCACCCTGCGTAGTAACTCCAAGGGTCTTCTAGAAGCATGAGGTCGTCTCTGATTTTGTCCCACCGGTCGGTCATTTTTTCCATTCCTCCCACGAGCACGAGGTCGTATTTTCCTGCCTGAACAGCGTTGCAGGCGTTTGAGAGGGCGGAGCTGAAGGAACGTGTGATTTCCATCGGGATGTTTAGCTCTAAGAGTTCAGACAGAAATCCTTCCTCTAATCCTATCTTGTTGGTTATGGGAAGAAAGTAGTCTGCAAAGTGGCAGGCGTCTAAATCCCCGCGTTCAGTTTTCGCAGAGTTTAATGCTGCTAGTCCTGCCTCTTCTACCAAATTCTCAGGTTCTTTTTCATAATGTTCTCCAAACTGGGTTCTGCCCACGCTAATGATAGCCGGGCATTTCGCTTTCATGACGAATGTTGACTCCTTCCTTCAAAGCTTTATCCACATATATAACAGTCTTTCTTAAGTGTTTGCCATCCCTCAGGAAAATCATCGCCGGGGAAAAGCGTAGATGTTTCATGGACACGTTTGAATAGGCTACTTGGAGAATTAAATAACATTTTTATCGAGTCATCAGCAAGTGGGTTTGTGGCTCACATGACAGCTTCGAAAAAAAGGGCGATGTTGCTAGGCATAATTCTGCTGATTTTCTTAGCGTTGGCATACGTAGAAAACATGGCGTTCTTCGAGTATTCAGGAGGCTTGTTTACCGACCCACCGATTGCCGTGATAGTGGTCTTTATCCACAACGTTCTTGTGGTTTCCCTTATTCTCCTCGCAATGACCTTCTACGTCGAGTTAGTTCTTGCCTTCTTTAAACCTAGGAAGTACGAGTACATCGTGCTTCAGCATCCACGACTCTTTGCTCTAGTGTTCACCTGCATGATTATCCTGCTAAGCATTTTTAGGGCTAGCACCATTGTCTTCGGAGGTGTAATTCTAAGTGGGTTGGCTACCGTTTTGCTGCTTAGTCTACCCAACGGATTAATCGAGGGTTATGGAATCTACTTAACGATACAGAAAACCCTGAAAAGAAGCATGGTCATGAGAGACCTTTTAACAATCTACCTGTTATTCCTCATCGCTGCAGTGGTTGAAGTGGGGTTTATCCAACTCCTTTCCTTTATAAGCAGCGCTTGAACACCTTTAAATATCCTGCATCTTCACTGAAGTAGAAACCATGGAGTGAAAAACAGATGAGGCTTTTTCACGTAGCATCCGATAAAGAGATAAAGCAAGGCGACACTACTGACATTTACTTTGTTCGCACAAAACAGATTCTAGAAGCTAAAAGGTTAGAAAAAACCCACGTGGTAGCGGAAGTAACGTCAGGCGACCTCCCTGAAAAATGGCCTTGGGGCATTCTCTGTGGCGTGGAAGAATTGGCCCGTTTGTTTGAAGGAGTTCGTGTTGACGTGTATTCCATGCCAGAGGGAACCGTTTTTTATCCTAATGACTATCGAGGTTTTCGAGAGCCAGTTGTTCGAATCGAAGGACCTTATGGGGAGTTTTGTCTTTTCGAAACTCCTCTTCTGGGCCTTGTTTGTCAAGCTTCTGGAATTGCCACTCGAGCCGCAAGAATTAGAAAAATTGCCACAAACAAGAACCTTATTTCCTTCGGCGTCCGACGCATGCACCCAGCTGTTTCACCTATGATAGACCGTGCAGCCTTTATCGGCGGGTTTGACGCAGTTAGCTGTCTCATAGGCGCCGAAGCCACGCAGACCAAGCCCGTGGGAACGATGCCCCACGCCCTCATAATAGTTGTAGGCGACCAAGTTAGAGCATGGAAGGCGTTTGACAGTGTAGTTGAGAAGAATGTGCCCCGTGTTGCGTTGGTCGACACGTATTCTGATGAGAAGATGGAAGCAATCATGGCTGCAGAAGCAATTAAGAATCTGAAGGCAGTGCGACTCGACACTCCCTCATCTCGAAAAGGCGATTTCGCAGAGCTCGTGCACGAAGTGCGTTGGGAACTTGACCTTCGGGGCTATAAGCACGTAAAAATCTTCGTTTCTGGAGGGGTGGACGAGGAGTCAGTCAAAGAACTAAGCGAGGCTGGTGCGGACGCGTTTGGCATAGGCACGTACGTTAGCAACTCACCCACCGTAAACTTCGCCATGGACATAGTTGAGATGGATGGAAAGCTGTGTGCAAAACGAGGTAAACTCGGAGGAAGAAAGGAAGTGTGGAGATGCCAAAAATGTTTGACCGACATTCTCTTGCCCTACAATGACCCCCAGCCTAAATGCCCAAAATGCGGGAACAAAACAGAGCGTATGCTGAAGCAGCTTATCAGGAAGGGAAAAATAGTGGCGAAACTGCCTAAACCGAAGGAAATTCGCAGACACGTCTTGGAACAGTTGGAAAACCTTTCGCTCGAACAAACCCCTCACTAGGGCAAGAAGCCGAGTTCTCGCAGTTCTCTTCGTAACTGTGCTTCCCACTCGTCCATTTCATTCAAAGGAAACTTCCTCTGCCAATGCTCTGCCCAACTACGAACACCTTTCCTGAAGTATCGCATTTCTTGTAGTTGGCGATTCGCTTCATCATAGTGTTCTTTCATAAGCTTCACTGAGGGCATTTCATAGCGGTTCTCATGCAACACTGCCTCGAGGGGCCATCGGGGTCTTGTCGGCGGCGTTTCGTCAGGATAGCCTAAACAAATCAGCACGATAGGCAAGACGTTTTTGGGCATTTTTAATATTTCAGCCACTCTTTTTAGGCTGCTCCAGACGCTGCCGATGAATACAGAGCCCAGCCCCAAGGACTCTGCCGCGATAGCCATGTTTTCTGCAGCTAAAGCCGCATCAACGACTGCTGGGATAAACATGCTTAACGGTCCAAACTTTGTTCTCACACCTAGCGTTTCGAAAAGCTGAAGCGGGCGCGCCATGTCTGCACATACCATTATCCATACTGGAGCTTGTTTCATGCATTCTTGCTCGCCTATTGCTTCAGCGATTTCCCCCTTAACCTGCTGATTTGTGAGAAGGATGAAGCTGTAAGCTTGCATACCACACGCGGTAGGTGCTCTCTGAGCTGCTTCAACGACCCGATTTATCTTTTTGGGAGAGACTTGTTTGGGTTTAAACTTGCGTATGCTTCTTCGCTGTAGGATAGTTTCTAACGCCGCATTCTCCATAATTCGAGTCTCCTCAGACTGTTGTCCTCAAGAAAGCAAAATAAGCATTTGCCAAAATTTTAACGACTCTAGACCATCGATCAAGCTTTAACGTTTATATTGACTATCGACTAAACAAAGATAGCAGAATGATGGTGAGACAGTTTGCCATACTGCCCAAAATGTGGAAGTAAAGTTTCCGAAGAAATGGTGTATTGTCCAAAATGTGGAGCTTCCCTTAAAGCTGAGAAGGTTGTTAAAGGGGCTTACGAAAAACACGAAAAACACGAGAAACAAGAAAAGCACGAGAAGGAAGAGAAAGGCGAAAAACACGAAAAAAGCGAGACAGGGCTTTTTTGGGCTCTGATCGGTGGCTTAATCCTCGTGGTCCTTGGAGCAATGTCTTTGATAACCACCTTTTTCAGACTGCCCGATCCATGGCGCGGAGCGCTCTTCTTGGTAATAGTTGGTATACTAATCGTCATTTTCGCCATCTATGGCGTAGTTAGAGTGTCCCGAAGAAGCCCGCAGCCTTAGAGAAACCATCCGTACAAAAGCCTATACAACCTGTGCTCCAGAACGGTTAAAGCAGTTGCTCTACCGAAAACTCGAAAGTAATTCTTTCCCATAGCTTCTACCATATCGCCTATGTCGTATCTGGGAAACATGCACGAAGAAACAATCAGTCTTCCCCATTCGCCCCTCTTAAGCTCGTGGAGCATTCTGACTCCTTTCCCAGTTTCCACCTCAAACAAGTATTTGTCATAGTTAGGACTGATGTAGGGAAGGTCATCAAGTTGCTGACCGAACACGCCCTCAGTAGCAGTATACATCTCCACCACTGGAACCTCACCATAATAAGACCTTAGCCTGGGCGCGTACTTGAACTGGATTTTTCTAACACTCGTGCAAAAGAGAGCCTTAAACCGCCACAGCTCCTTCGGCTTTTTCAGATGCCTTCGTGCAACATATTTGGCGAAAGATAAGATGACTGGCGTAACGCCCATCACAGCGGTAACGTTCTGGCCTAAAGCCCTCTGATACACGAGCTCAAACCTCCCTTCCCAGTCGGATTTTGCGATGCCAGGACCCAGCGCATCGATTTCCTCTTGTCTCGGCAGTAGGCTTACTTGGTTGAGCATCGAGTTGAGTCGAGCATAGGTACCTGAACTATAACCGTAAGTCACTGGTTTCCCCTCTGTCTCCATGGTCGTCACGGTGGAAGGAAAATTAAGGTTAAGGATTCTTCCAGTCAACAGGTCGTAATCGTTTCTTCTCAACGCGTGGTTAACCAAAGCTCTTGCTCCACAAGAAAAAATCTGTTCAAGATGACTCTTTGTGGTGGGAAGAACTTTTGATATCCCTGTCGAACCTCTTGTCATAACCCAGCATATGGGGGGTTCTGAGAGGATGAAGTGGTAGTTTCCATCCTTCGCCCTCTTCAAATAGGGTTGCAGCGTTTTGTAGCTGAGTTTGGGAAAACTCGACTGAAAATCTTCTACATTTTTGACGTCAGCTGCAGAGTGTTGCTTTCCATACTCAGTCTTTCTATAGTGTTCAACCAGATCATGCAGAGCTTTGTTTTGAGCCTCCGTCGGGTTCTGAAGAGCTTGATACCATGGACTAACCAACGCATGCAAGAAGTCGCCCGCAGACGTTGTTGAGAACATCACTTACGATATCTCGTTTCTCTCATAAAAGTTTAAGTTAGAAGCCCACGAAAGAATAGCCGATGAGAAATGGCAAAAACCCTGTCTATTAACAAGATTTTGGTTCCTGTTGACGGCTCAAAGCCTTCAGAAAAAGCTGCTGAATACGCAATACACGTAGCGAAGAAAATGAAGGCAAAAATCGTCGCAGTACACGTGATGCATTTGCCAGTCTACGCATTCACTCCTACGCCCGTAGAAGGAATGCCAATCCCAACAGTGACCCCTATACCGTTGACTGTTCGCAGCGAAGAAAAAAAGATGGCTGAAAGCTACCTAAAAAAAGTAAAAGAAATGGCAAAAAAAGCTGGAGTCACAGCAGAGACAAAACTCATCGAAGATCAGCCATCAATTGTCCACGCAATAACAGAAGCCGCCGAGAAAGAGGGCTGTGACCTCATCGTTATAGGAACTAAAGGCAGAACTGGAATCAGAAAATTCCTTCTGGGAAGCGTAGCCAGCGGAGTAACGACGTACGCGCCGTGCCCAGTGCTAGTAGTAAGATAGCCTGAAAACAAGGGTCTTAACAGAGAAGCCTAACAACCGAACACTTATTTACCCCAGTCACAAAACAACATAGACATCCATCTAGAGCGAGGAACCAAAGCATGCACACTATGTTAAGAAGCACGAGAGGCATCACAAAACTTACCCTGTTAGTTTTGCTTTTAGCGTCTGGGTTGACAGGCGCTGTTTTATCTTATCTGTGGACTGTGGGCTATTACGTGGAAATAGGGTTTAAAGTACCTGAAGGCATTACCACCATAACGGTCATGAATGTCACGTTTCCCGTCGAGAACTGCACCTATTTCAACGTAACAGTCTTGAACCCATCTTACTCCGAGGGAGACGCGAACGTGACGAGTATAGTCCTAATCAATGCCAATAACGAGGTGATTGGGGTTGAATCCACTGAACCATCAATACCATACTCTCTCGTGAAAGGTCAAGCCACTACTTTCAAGTGTGAAAGAAACTGGGGAGAGCTTGCAGGTCAAACGGTCCAAGTCGTCATATTCCTTAAGGACAATTCGGGTGCAACATTTTCACACAAGACAAGCAGAGTGAGGTTGGAAATCTTTGACGCGGATTTTGACACCACAGCGACTGTCGAGAGCTTCAACTTAACCCTCAGAAACTCAATAGACTCTGTCATACCATTAAACTTGACACAGATACTGTTTGATTCGAGGGTTATTCAGTCTCAAAACATAACGACTCAGGATGGCAGTGCTACTCTTCCGCAAGTACTTCAGCCGGGTGAAGGAAAGACCTTTGTATGTTACTGGAACTTGTGGGAAAGAGGTGCTCTCGGTTCTTCTCATACGATTACCGCGAAAACCTTGCAGGGTTATTCGGCAACCTACAAAACCGCAGTCCTACCGTCTCCAGTGGCGCTCAATATAACGGACATAACTTTCACTACGCTACCTGACACGAGTGGGTTTAACGTAACAATCCACAGTCTGCCGTCATCACCGCATTTTGTCGACGTTGATAGAGTAATAATAACAAACGGAACCCAAGATTTTGACGCCATAATCGTGGGAAGTGGCTCGCGCACACTGCAGCCCGACGGAAGCCTTCTTCTTCAATGCTTGTGGGATTGGACAGCATTCGTAGGTCAAGAGATAAAAATAACCGTCCATACAACACAAGGCTTCTTCGCTTATGAATACACTTACATCAAAATACCTGTAGCTTCTTTCACACACTCTCCCACAAACCCGTACACCGGCACAGTCGTGACTTTCAACGCATCTACGAGCTCAGACCCCGACGGCACGATAGTCAGCTACTTCTGGGATTTCGGCGACGAAACTAACAGCACTGGAGAGATTACAACCCACACGTATGTGGACAGTGGAGACTTCAACGTCACGCTCACCGTGACTGACAACATAGGGTTAATAAGCAGAAAATCCATAGAAATCACCATACTCAATAGACCCCCTATTGCGTCTTTTACCGAAAATGCGACAACTGTGCTTGTAGGAGAATTTATCTCTTTCAACGCGACTGCAAGCTACGATGCTGACGGGACTATCGTTGAGTATTTCTGGGATTTCGGCGACAGCACTAACGCTACCGGCATCTTAGTGACTCATGCTTATTCTACTAATGGAACCTTTATCGTGACTTTGTACGTAACGGACGACGACGGCGCAACTGCCTCAGTCAACGCCACTAAGACCGTTCTACCGCCCACATCTTTCACTGCTTTATTGAAAGAACCTGCTGAGATAGCCCACCCTGACAAGGCTGCCACACTTGACTCTGAAACAATCTCGATGTTAAACCTTCAACTCGAGTACCGAGAAATACTTTAAATTTCCTCCAATCTCGAAAGGTCTAGCGAAGCGTTAATCTTTAACCTCTTATGTAATGGTAATTTCTAACAGACCACCCGAAGCGAGATGAGGTTAGTTGACAACGTATGACGCAGTGATAGTAGGTGCAGGCATATTCGGATTAGCAACCGCTTATCACATAAAAAAACAACGACCAGACGACCGAATTCTTATAATAGATAAAGCGGGCACCGCGGGCCAAGGAAACACCGCTAAAAGCGCCGCGATGTTTAGGTGTTTCTTCTACTCTCGCACAAACCTCACGTTAGTGGACACGACTGTTGAGTTCTTCAAGCATGTTCAGAACAAGTTGGGTGCCGACCTGAAGTTGAAGTGGGCGGGATACTTGTGGCTGTTTTCAAAGGAACGCTACAAAACTGCCGAGCCTGTTCTGAAATTGATGGCAGAAAACGGTCTCGAGTACAAAGTGTATGAAAAAGAGGAGTTGGCAAAGCGGCTTAGTCTCAGAACGGAAGTTACAAAAGATGAAGAAGCTCATATTATGCGGTTAGCAGATGTAGAAAAAGGCGTATTCGTCCCAAAAGCAGGCTCTATCGACATCGACTTGCTGGTTCAGTTTTACGAGACAGAGTTCAGAAAAATGGGCGGAGAAATTCGGTACAACACGAGAGCTGAACAGATATTAGTAGAGCCCGAGCAACCCTTAGGCATGCCCGACGAACCCTTCTTCTGGCAAAAGTCCAGAGCCGCAGGAGTCAACACCAACCGAGGCGTTATAAAAGCAAAAAAAACCATGATCGCCGCCGGTGTATGGGCGAACACTCTACTGCATCCAGTTGGGGTCTACGCACCGATGGACCCCATAAAACGTCAACTCTTTTCTGTTAAGGCTTCAACACCTGCGTTAAAACAGCTGCTAAACGTTGGAGACTTCAACGAAGAGAATTGTATGCCTTTCACGATTCTGCCAGAACCCACGGTTTACATTAAACCAGCACTGGAAGAGGACGCTTTCTGGCTGAGCTACGGCGACCACTTTCCAAGAGGCTTCAAACTGGAAGAAGACCCTCAACCCGAAGAAAACTTCTATCGCTATGGAATTTATCAAGTAGTCACAAAATACTTTCCCCAGTTCTTGGGCGCGCAACCTTACGGTTCCTGGGCAGGTCAATACGGTCTTAACTCCGTCGACGGACAACCCGTTATTTTCGAGCAGAACGATTTGTTGGTGGTGGGAAGCTGCAGCGGCAGCGGCAACATGAAAAGCGACGCTGTAGGAAGGATTGCCGCAGCTTTGTACGCAGGAGAGGAACATGCAGACCTTTTTGGAAATAAAGAATTCAGAGTGAGCGACCTCGGTATGGCAAAACGTAACGTGGAACCGGAAAAACTCATCATCTAGGTGAACCAGATTGAAAACCCAACTTAAAGTCACTAAGAGAGTTAGCACGATCGAATACGCCATCAGAGACATCATAGAATTCGCCAAAAAACTCGAAAAAACGGGAAAGAAGATAACCTACCTAAACATCGGTGACCCGGTGAAGTTTGACTTTGACACACCAGAACACGTAAAACACGCCCTGTTTGACGCAGTAAAGGCAGGAGAGAACTGGTACGGTCCTTCAGAGGGACTTCCAGAGCTGAGAGAGGCGATCTGTAGAAAAGAAAAACGCGTTAACGACGTCAACATCACGCCCGAAGACGTAATAGTTACCACCGGTGTTTCTGAGGGTATTTTCATGATCATGGCGGCGATGATTGACAAAGGCGACGAAATCCTGGTGCCAGGTCCCACTTATCCGCCGTACACTTCGTATGCAAAGTTTTTTGACGGCAGACCCGTAGCCTACAAAACCGTCGAGGAAGAGGGGTGGAAACCTGACGTCGAAGACATGGAATCAAAAATTTCAGAGAGAACCCGAGGCATCGTGATAATAAACCCCAACAACCCCTGCGGCGCCCTCTATGATGAGAAGACTGTTAAGAGAATCGTTGATTTGGCAGCTGAGAACGGTTTGGTGGTTTTATCCGACGAGATCTACGACCGCATAGTGTATGAAAAACAGCTCGTGAGCACCGCTCGCATCGCAAGAGATTTTCCCATAATCGGGTTAAACGGATTCTCCAAGACCTATCTGGCTACTGGATGGAGATTAGGATACTTTTACTTCCACGACCCAAAAGGAAAGCTGGAAACGTTAAAGGAGGGCGCCAAAAAAGAGTCGCGGATTAGACTGTGCACCAACACCCCTGTTCAGAAAGCGGGCGTAGCAGCATTGGATGGACCACAAGAACACATCGCCGAGATGGTTGAGAAGCTTCGTAAGAGAAGAGATTACTCTTGGAAGCGCCTGAATGAAATCGAGGGGATCAGTTGCACAAAGCCCGAGGGAGCTTTTTACGTCTTTCCAAGAATACACGAGGTCGGGAGCCGTTGGAGGAATGACCTCGAATTCGTCTTAGACGTCTTGGAAAAAACGGGCGTTCTCTTTGTGCATGGCTCAGGCTTCTGTGACACGTATGGCGTGGGTCACGTTAGAGGAGTCTTCTTACCGCCTGTTGAAGTGTTGGAACCTGCGTTTAACATGCTGGAGGAATTCATGAAGTCGTAGTTGACCGTGTTTCAGCGAATGGGCACGCCTTGCTTTGGGTCTAGTACTCTTTTGTGGTATTCTTCTACCAACTTTAGAGTAATGGGTCCGGGTTTTCCATCTCCGATTTTTCGTTTGTTAATCTCCTTGACGGGAACTACTTCAGCTGCGGTTCCCGTGAAGAATACTTCGTCTGCGATGAACAAGTCTGCGGGTGTTATCTCCTTCTTAATGACTGTGTATCCGAGTTTTTGGGCGATTTCAATAACGACATCCCTAGTTATTCCTCGTAAGGCGCCCGTTGACGTCGGGGGGGTTATGATAACGCCGTGGGACACGACAAAAATGTTCTCTGCAACTCCTTCGCACACGAACCCTTCTTTGTTTAGGCATATCGCCTCGTCGACGTTTGCGCTGTTTGCTTCGATCTTGGCGAGAATGCTGTTAAGGTAGTTAAGCGACTTTACTTCGTGAGTAGTCGCGTCCACCGGGTCTCTCTTGACCCATGAAATTATCGCCGTTAAGCCTTCTTTCTTCGCATTTCCATCGTGGAGCTTTATTCGATCTGTGATGATAACTATCGTTGGTTTGGAGCATTTTCTAGGGTCGAGACCCAAGTCGCCTGCGCCTCTGGACACGACTAGGCGGATGTAGGCGTCGGCGAGCTTGTTTTTCTTCAGGGTCTCAATGACCGCTTTAATCATCTCATCCTTCGACATCGGAATTTCCAGCATGATGACACGCGCGGACGAGTAGAGTCTGTCGATATGTTCTTTCAGTTTGAACACGCTGCCACTGTAAGCTCGTATCCCCTCGAAAACACCATCTCCATAGAGAAAGCCATGGTCATAGACAGAAATCCTTGCTTCAGACTTGGGGTAATATTTGCCATCCACGTATATGAGAAGTTCCTTCTGCTCCAATTTTTGGCACCCCTCTGTAGATTTTTACAATACCCGCATTGGTTGATATACTTTTTTGTAAGGCAGCTAGCCATAAAACTGGGGTCGTTGGGATAGTTTTTTAGGCAAGGGTAGGGGTTTGAAGGGCTTGTCCTTTGTCCTTCTCAATACGCTTTCCACGAGTTCTGGAAGCTTCATCTTCACGATTTTTCCAGCAAGCCTATCTCGAACTGGAAGAAACCCCGAGTCAATCTCGTTTTGGCCGATGACTACTATGTAGTTTATCCATTCGGTCTCTGCTTCTCTGACCTTCTTCTGCATCGTGAGGGGACGGTCGTCGAAGTCCACCCGTATGTTATTTTTGCCGATTTCTTCGGCGATTTTCTCGGCTTCGTGTGTAAACTTGTCGGAAACTGGTATTATTCTGACTTGGGTGGGTGAGAGCCAAAGGGGGAGAATTGGAATCTCTCCTCTCTGTTGGTCTCGGTACGCTTTCTCCAGCATGGCGTAGACGCATCTTTCGACTCCACCGCTTGGCGAGCAATGCAGAATTAGGGGATGTTGTTTCTCACCTTTTTCGTCTATGTAGGTGATGTCGTATCTGTGGGCGTTTTCAACGTCAAGTTGGTCTGTTGACAAGGCGGAGGCTTTGTCTTGATTGTCGACGAAGTTGAATTCCCATTTAAAAACCCAGTAGAAAGCTTTCTCCTTAAACATCTCTATCAAAACTGGCTTCCCGAAAAGCTTTGCCAACGACGCCACAAAAGCTTTGTTTTCTTCATAAAAATCTTTTGCAAACCTTATTCCCAACTCGAAATCGTCTTTTCCAAGCTCGAAGGCTTCGAGAACTTTCATACACAGTTTGAAGCGAACCACGAATTCTTTCTTCACTTGCTCCAAGTCAGAGCAGAGGGCGTGACAGTCGGGCATCGTGAAGGCGCGTTGTCTTCGCAGTCCGGTTACTTCGCCGCTCTTCTCCCGTCGGAAACTGTACCTCGTCAATTCGTAAATTCTTAGAGGAAGTTGCCGATACGAAAACCGGCTGTCGTGAAGCATGAGAAACTGGCCGAAGCACGCAGCGAACCTGAGGAAAAGGTCTTTGTCTTCCGACTTTATGACGTACTGTCTTGCAGGGAACCTGTCTAGGTAGTCGCTCAGGCTGGGATGGTTAAAATCGTACATGACGGGTGTTTCGACTTCCATAGCGCCATACTCTATCATGGTAGCTGTGACGAATTGTTCGATCAAGGATTTTATCAGTCGTCCCTTCGGATACCATCTGAGGTTTCCAGGGTCGCTGGCGGGTTCATAGTCGACGAGCTCAAGCCTTCTCATCAACTTTATGTGTGGCGGAATTTCCTGGCTTGCTCTCACCTTTGAGATTTCGTATTTAGCGAATTTTTCAAGATTCTCATACTTGGTGAAGTCGAATTTCTCGACTGGCACCATGTTTCCGTCAGGTTGCAGAATATACCATGACGATTTTATTTTTTCTTCTGCCTTTAATGCCTCAGAGACTTTCTCCTCTTTCTTTACCTCGCCCGGCAAAATGACCCTTGATTGTTCTGCAAGCGGGTGCCCCTTAATCGAGATGGTGAACTGTTTGTTCCAGCCGAAGGGAGCACGAAAGGTTTCGATTCCATTTTCCTTTGCATGTTTTTCCATTTTCTTGATTATTTTTAGTGCAGTTGCGGGTTTCGCTAAGTTGCTGCTCAAGTGAGCGTAGGGGTAGATGAGAATCCTGTTGACTTTGAGTTTCACTAGAAAATCTCGGGCTTCTTCGACAGCTTGTTCAGCCACAGTCTCGTCGTCGCCTTCTTCGACTGCCGTGAAAAGGACGACTACTTCTTCCAGCCGTCTCTTTTCTTTTCCCACTTCTTCCGCCATGTCGATTTCCTTTTGCACGGGCTTGTATTCGATGAAGTTTGAGTGCAGTTGGAGTATGCGCAAACTGTTCAACCCGCCTTTATTGGCTTGGTCTTAGAGTTAGATTAGCCTTTCTAAAAATGCTTGTGGACACACCTAACGATTTGTGCCGAGTCTTGCGTGCTTAATTAGCCCTTCTGTCTCCATTTTTCGAGCGTCCTGTCTTTCTTTGTGGCCTTCTTGAACTCTTTGTAATGCTCCTTACAGAGATACGCCTTTCTTTCGGTGCCGACTTTCAACCCAGCCGCAGTGACCTTGCTTGCCACGAGAGAACGAGCAGCGTCTTTTTCACAGCCCGAAACACTACACTTAACGCCCTTTCCGATTTTTCCCAACAGCGAGCACCCCTAAAGCAAAAGTGTTCTGTGGCAATGCTTATTCCCTTCTCATATATTTTTGTTGCCCTCTCGCAAACTTAATTCTTTTCGAAGTGCTGAAGATCAACTTCATACAAAAAACGATGCTGGCTGAACCAACGAAGCAACACACAACGACTCTCCCCTCGAAAATACTCTACTAAGAACTCGCAAGCGAGCTCTTAAGGCTAATAAGCATGAGTATATAAGCATCCTTCACAATTGGCTATGGCAGAAGGAAGGTGAAATACTTGCCAGTTAAACGAAAAAGCCGCGGAAGGTCTAAAGGCGGTAAAGGAAGAAGCTCGTTAGTGCAGTGCAACGGATGCGGAGAGCTCGTACCCCGCGACAAGGCTAAGCGTGTTTCGCGGAGAATATCGATGGTAGACTATGCCTTGGCAAAGGAACTGCGGCAAAAAGGAGCTTACATCGCTGCGCCCGTGGAAACAAGATACTACTGCGTTTCATGTGCTGTGCATCGCGGTGTGGTGAAAGTACGAGCTAGAGATGAGCGGAGACACCGCCTAGGCAGAAGATACTAGCCCTATTTTTGGATGCCTATCGAAGAAGACCACAGAGCATTGCAAGAATCGCCTATCTTCTATTCACACACTTTTCTCAAGCAGCAAAACTCTTCTCTTCACTTCTTTTTCATCCATCGGAAAGTCAGGTCCGCTGTGCTCTACCTTAATAGAAGCGGCTGCTGACGCAAAAAAGCACGATGAAACAACATTCCCCGTTCTTGAATACTCGTAAATGAAAGCTCCTGCATACACGTCCCCTGCCCCCGTCGGGTCGATGGCGAGAGTTTCGTACGCTGGAATCTTGACTATTCTCTTCCCGTCAAATACAACTGAACCCTTCTCAGCGAGAGTCGTTATACCCACCTTTGCACCCCATTTAACGAGAATTTCAGTTGACACAAAAGGTTCACTCGACTCGGTGATAACGCGAGACTCGTGCTCGTTAGGCTTGACAAAATCAACCATGCCAATGATTTTTCTAAGGTTCTCTTTTCTGGTTTGGTAGACTATTTGTTTGTCGGGGCTGATTTTCCTGACTAACCCCTGAGGGTCCAAGAAAACCCTCGAGTCGGTTGTTTCCCTCAAGAATGAGATCAGGTTGAGGTCGATTTCTTGGAGGATTGGCCCAAGCAGAATATAACGTGTGTCTAAACATTCGTCCGGGATGTCTTTCTTAGTGATTTTTCCCGCTACTCCTAGAACTTCGAGTGTCCTGTTGCCAGACACGTCGTAAACGAGCTTGAACCCGCCTGTCTCTTTGGAGATTTTTGCTTTGGGAGAATCGACGCCATATTTTCTCAAGTCGTCGATAAATCTGTTGTAGAAATTCTTTCCGATGCAGCCGATGAGAGTCACGTTTTTCATGCCGAGCTTTGCCGCGGCGAGACAAGCATTCGTGCTACAACCAGAGAGGACTCTGCCTTCCGGGGAAACGTGCGGCGTATGAATTATATCGTAGACCGGGTTTCCAATCGCAACGAGGTCGTAGACCAATTCTATTCACCCTTCGTCTGTTTCCAAGTGTATTCGAGTCTTTGAATAACGGTGAAGTGGGACAGCACCCCAACTAGCACTACCGCGTACGATAGTGTGTTGAAGTAGTAGATTGAGAGGAACGAGCCCACGATCAAGATTATGAGTTTTTCCTGTCTCTCAGCCACCCCAACTGTACAACTTTTCAATCCGCCGACGGATTCAGCTTTGGCTCTGGTGAAACTAGCTAAGAGCATGCCGACTAGAGTGAAGACTCCCAAGACCCAGTTTACGTAGTTACTCAACACGATGCCCATGATGATCAGGTACTCAGCGTAGCGATCGAGGACGTGATCCATGACTGCTCCGAACCTAGTTGTTTTTCCAGTAGCCCGCGCCACTGCACCGTCGAGCATGTCGACTACGCCCGTTATTATTATGAAGAGGGCTCCGAGAACGAGGTTTTGCGAGTAGAAGAACCAGCCGCTTACGGCGCTTGCGAGTAAGCTGAGAATTGAGAGCATGTTGGGCGAGAAGTTTAACCTGCCTAAAAACTGTCCGATTGGGAGCATGGCTTTCTCGTATTTTTCTCGGAATTTTCCTAACAATTTCCTTCTTCCCACGGTAAAGAGTCTTCTCTGACTAATGTGTGCCTCTGATAAAAAGCTTTTAAAGTCTTCTGACTATTGGTGATTCTGAAAACAAGGCGAGTGGTTGTCATGATTGAAGTTGGTCGGTTGAAAGTCGATGGGAGAACTGCGTTAGGTTTGAAAGTGGACCTGCCAGATTCTCCTCCTCTCGTTGCGGTTGTGGGGGAGAAGGGTTTCGTCATGTGTGGGTTCTTAAACGTAGACGCAGCAGAGAGGCTGGGCGTGACGGCAGCCATGGTTAGTGGTGTTAAAACTTTCGACGATGTCCTTGACGCAGAGGTTAAGGGTGTTACCTCTAAGGCTGAAATCGTGGGGATAAGACGGGGAATGAAGGGGCGCGAGGCTGTAAAGCTGCTTTTTTAGTTTAGGGTTCTAGTAGGCTATTGCCACTCTCACTATGCTCGAGGCTTTTTTGCCGCAGACGGCGCATTTGCCCTCGATTTTCTCTTCGGCGTCGACTGGGGTTCCCAGGAGAGTCGCGTTTATATGCTCTTCGAGTTTGTGGCCGCATTCTGCGTTGCCGCACCATGGGAGTTCTACGATTCCTGCTTTTTTCTTCAACAGTTCGTTTGCCTTTTCCATGTTGTCTACTCGGTATGTTCGTGTTTTCATCCATTTCCAAGCTTTTTCTCGCAGTTCCTCTGACATCTGTTTCATCAATCTGGGAAGCTTAGTTGGCAAGTCGCTGGTCTTGCAGGCTTCTTTCTCGAAGGTGTCTCGGCGAACGAGGGTGACTTGTTCCTTCTCGACGTCTTTTGGACCGATTTCTAAGCGGACGGGGATGCCGCGGAGTTCCCAGTAGAAGAATTTTGCGCCGGGGGTCAGGTCTTCTCTTCGGTCGATTTCGACTCTTAAGCCCATGTTTTTTAGTTTTGTTGCTACTTTCTCGCATGCTTCTATTATGGGCTGTGGATTCTCTTTGTGGGGGATTGGGATTATTGTGATTTGGGTGGGGGCGAGTCGGGGTGTGAGTATTGTGCCGTTGTCGTCGCCGTGGACGCTGAGGAGGGCGCCTATGGCGCGTTCGCTTATGCCGTAGCAGGTTTGCCAGACGTATTCGTGGGTGCCTTCGAGGGTTTCGTATTGGATGTCGAAGGCTTTGGAGAAGTTTTGACCTAAGTTGTGGACTGTGCCTGATTGTAAGGTGCGTCCGTCGGGTAGGATGACGTCGAAGGAGAGGGAGTAGAGGGCGCCGGGGAATTTGTCCCAGTCTGGGCGGCGGCTTATTGTGTAGGGGATGCCGCAGGTGTCGAAGAAGGTTTTGTAGATTTGGGTGGCTTCTCGGACTTGGGCTTCGGCGTCTTCGAGGGTGGCGTGGGCGGTGTGGGCTTCTTTGAAGGTTGTGACTTCGCGGACTCTGATGATGGGGCGGGTGGTCTTGGTTTCGCAGCGGAAGACGCTGCCGATTTGGTAGAGTTTTTTGGGTAGGTCGGCGTGGCTTCGTGTCCAGAGTTTGAGCATGGGGTAGATGGCTGTTTCGCTGGTTGGTCTGAGGGCGTACTTGATTTCTAGGGGTTTTAAGCCGCCGTGGGTTACCCAGAAGACTTCGTTTTCGAAGTTCTTGATGTGGGCAGCCTCTTTTCTGAGGTTGGTTTCGGTGACCATGATTGGGAATTGGACTTCGTCGTGTCCTTTGGAGTCGTGTAGGTCTCTTAGGAGTTGGGTGACGTGTTTGCGGATTTTGTAGCCGTAGGAGAGCCAGACGCCGCAGCCTTTTATGGGGTAGCGGTAGTCTAGGATTTCTGCGTTTATGAGGAGGTGGCGGAACCATCGTCCGAAGTGTTTGTCTCGTTTTTCGTGTTTTGTGGTTGCCATAGGGTTTTCAGCCTTGGAGTGTTATGTTTGTTTTTTTGGTATTTTAACGTTTTAAGGCTAGGACTGTTGTGTGAGTCTGCGGAGATTTTTTGTTTGGTTGGGTTTGTGAGTTGTTTGTGTTTTGGGTTCTGTTTTGGTTGGGGGTTGTTTTTTGGTTGTGTTTGGGTTTGGTTTGTGGTGTGTTTCTATGTTGTTTGGAGTGATTTATGGGTAGGAGAAATGGGCTCGATAGGGATTCGTGCATTAAGTGTTATCGACGTTGGAAAAAGATAATAGAAACTAAGGGTTAGTTTGTGGTTTGGTGCAGTGGGTTGCAGCGGTAGCCAAGCCAGGTCAAAGAAGGGCCGTTCGATCATAGGCGAAGGACTCAAGATCCTTTCCCGTAGGGGTTCGCCGGTTCAAATCCGGCCCGCTGCACCATGTAAAAGTAATAATCTGATAAGAAGCCGAGATTCCATCCTGAGAGGGTATAAGCAGGTAAAGTTAATACATCGCACCAGATGATAATTCTTCCCACAGTTCATGACGAGTAGTTTCTATTACAGGAAATGCAGGGAACCAGCCAAAATGAAGAAAGAAGGCGTGATGGAAAAGGAAGAAATCTTCAGAACCGCGAAACAAAACGTCGAAGAAGGCGAACGATAGCACAAAAAAATAAACGTGAGAGAAATCGTCTTCGGCTTCAACGACGACTCCATCTCAACACTAGCCCTCCTAGCCGGAGTCACGGGCGGCGCCCTAATCAGAAGCCACATACTAGTCGCCGGAATCTCAGGCGTCGTGGCGGGCGCAATCTCCATGGGAATAGACGCCTACATCTCCTCCAAATCCGAAATCGAACACCACAAGAGCGAAATCGAACGAGAAAAGCGGGAAATCGAAGAACTCCCAGAGATAGAACGAGAAGAAATCCGACAAGTATACCAGAAAAAAGCCCAGTTCACCGACGAAGAACTACGCCTAATAGTCGACCGCATAACAGGCGACAAACAAACTTGGCTGGACTCCATGATGAAAGAAGAACTCGGACTCTTCGAAGAACGCTTCGCAAACCCCATCAAAGTGGGACTAATCATGTTCCTCGCCTTCGTCGTAGGAGGGCTCGTCCCCATAATCCCATACCTCCTCATCACCGCCCCTCAAAGCAGCCTGCTCGCCGCTTCAGCCATCACCTTCGCACCCCTCTTCACGGTAGGCGTGTGGAAAACAACCTTCACAAACAAAAACTGGCTCACCTCAGGAGCAGAAATGGTCTTCGTCGGAACCCTCGCCGTGGTAATCCCATACGCAATAGGCGAAGTCCTCCTGCCCGCAATCCTCTCAAGAATACTGACCTAGCTTACATTTTTAATACTCGTGACTCGAATAACACTCTGAGACCTAAAATGCTCACCACAAACAAAAAAATCATGTCAACCGCCGCAGCAAAAGGCTACGCCGTCGGCGCCTTCAACATAAACAACCTCGAAACCCTACTAGCCATCACCGAAGCAGCAGCCGAAGAAAAATCACCAGCAATCATCGCAGTAACCCCCAGCGCCATCAAATATGCAGGACTAGAATACTTAGCCACAATAGCAAAAGTGGCAGCAAAAACACTCCCACAACCCGTGTCCCTACACCTCGACCACGGAGAAGACATAGAAACCGTGAAAAAATGCGTAGAAGCAGGCTTCACCTCCGTCATGATAGACGCATCACACCTCAGCTTTGAAGAAAACATCGCCACCACAAAGAAAGTCGTGGAATTAGCCCATCCAAAAGGCGTGTCTGTCGAAGCAGAACTCGGAAGACTAGCAGGCGTCGAAGAGTCAACAGTTGAAGAAAAAGAAGCAGTCCTAACAGACCCCGACGCCGCAAAAGAATTCGTAAAACGCGCGGGCGTGGACGCCCTCGCAGTCGCAATCGGCACCTCCCACGGAGCCTACAAGTTCAAGGGAGAACCAAAACTGGATTTCGAAAGGCTGAAAACTATCAGGAAAAAAGTGGACGTTCTACTGGTTCTGCACGGGGCATCAAGCGTTCCCCAATGGATAATCGAAAAAGCCACCAAGTACGGCGCAGAACTAGCCGGAGCCAAAGGAATCCCCACAGACCACATCCAAAAAGCCATATCGCTGGGAATATCGAAGATAAACATCGACACCGACCTGCGGTTAGCCTTCACCGGCGCAGTGCGCGAAGTCTTAGCCACCTCGCCAAAAGAATACGACCCACGAAAAGTCTTAGGCCCAGCAAGAGGAACCATGAAAGAGGTTGTTAAGGACAAGATGCGGCTGTTCGGGAGCTCAGACAAGGCACCCTAAGAAGAAGGAAGGAAACATGAGAGTTGGGATATTAAGCGGAGGGGGAGACGCCCCAGGAATCAACGCAGTAATTAGAGCCATCGTGAGGAAAGCAATTCAAGAATACGACTACGAAACCGTCGGAATCAAAGACGGGTGGCGAGGACTAGTCGAAGACGAATTAATCCCATTAGACTTGAAAACCACTTCGGGCATGCTGCCCCGTGGAGGCTCCATCCTAGGAACCTCAAGGACGAACCCATTCAAGAGCGAAGACGGACCACAAAGTATTCTAAAAAACGTGAAGAAGCATAAGATTAACGCAGTAATAGCCATCGGCGGAGACGACACATTAGGCGTGGCTTACAAGCTCTACGAGATAGGGCTTCCCTGCGTAGGCGTGCCTAAAACAATCGACAACGACCTCGCCGGCACCGACTACACTTTCGGGTTCCAAACAGCAGTCTCAATAGCCTGCGAGGCTCTTGACCGACTCCACACTACGGCAGAGGCACATCACAGAGTCATAATCCTCGAAGTGATGGGCAGATACACAGGGTGGATTGCCCTGTGGGCTGGGCTCGCCGGAGGAGCAGACGTCATCTTAATCCCCGAGAAACCTTTCGACGTCGACGAGGTATGCGAATACATCAAGCGACGACAGAAACGTGGCAGAAACTTCAGCCTAATCGTCGTCGCCGAGGGCGCGAAGCCCAAAGGAGGCGAAGAAGTTGTCTACAGCAGCCGCGTCGACGAGTTTGGACATGTCAGGCTTGGCGGCGTGGGCTATTACTTGGGCAAAGAGATCGAGGACAGATGCGAGGACATCGAGACCAGAGTGGTGGTTCTTGGGCATCTTCAACGGGGCGGGTCACCTATAGCCTTCGACAGAGTCATAGCCACCAGATACGGCATCGCCGCAATAGACCTCGTCCACGAAAACAAGTTCGGGCACATGGTGGCGCTTCGGGGAAACGACTTTGTCTCTGTTCCGTTGAAGGATGTTATCGGTAAAAGAAAAACTGTGGACTTGAAGCTTTACGAAATAGCCAAAGTGTTCTTCGGCTAGAGAGGTTGGTAGGGATAGTCAGCGAATACGCGCATTAATTTGTTTAGCTTGGGCATCATGCTTAGGCTTTTTCAGTCCACTTGGTTTTCGAGGTTGTCGGAATTATTGTTTCAGTATCCTGGATTCCGGGGATGCTTTGAATCTTGCGTATGACAACGTCTGAAATCTTCTTGGAGCTCGGGGCGACCACTTCTCGGTCTGTTTCCAAGACTGCGATTATATCCATTTCTCCAGAGTAGATGTGTGCTTCTTTGACTTCGTTTATTTGGAGCAGCTTTTTCATTACCTCCTCTTCTTCTCCTGGATGTGTCTCGATGAGGACGAATGCCCGGGCTTTTCTCTTCATTTCTACTGCACTCATGGAATCTTTCTCTCCTTTCCATACGAGTAAAGTGTTTCAATTCTTAAGCGTTGTGGCTTGCGCATCAGCTTAGACTCGCACCCAACATCTCCTTCCTATCATCAGTGGGTGGAAATCTTCCCCACAATAGTCTTAGAGCGGTTATAGAAGATTATTCTACAACGTTTTAATACAGCAGGGCGATTTACCCATCTGAGTAACATGTCAAAAGCAAGAACGCTTTCACTTGCATTCGCTGCCTGCCTTTTAGTCATATTGGTATTCGTAAGGTCGGGCTATTCAGTGGAACCCGTGCCCATCGAATTCTTCTACTATGAGCCGCCCCTCTGCACTACATGCAGTCTTGAAGCATATGAAACATGGCTTCACAACAATCAAACAGTGAACGCTATCCATAACGACTACGGCTCAAGAGTCTCAGTGGTAAGGTTGTTCTTCTACTCATCTGGTGAGAAAGAATTAAGCTACGGTATTAGTCCTACAGACTGGAATACCATTGTGGTAAATTATGAAAGGGTGTTTAAGGGTTATGTTAACGAAACCTATCTACGGGAAATTCTCGACGCCTACTTGACTAACTCTATTCATGACGTTGCCATAACTAAAGTCATCCCGTCGAGCACTTCCGTTAAGATTGGTGAAAAGGTTAACATCAACACCACCGCCAAGAACTATGGAGTTGAAACTGAGAATTTCAGCGTTAGCGTCTATTTCAACGAGACTTTGATTGGAACTCAACTAATCACAAGCTTAGGTCCAAAGAATGAGGTTTCAATGATTTTTGTTTGGGACACAACAAACCAAACAACTGGGAGTTATGTCATAAGGGTTGAAGCCCAGTCTGTTTTGGGTGAAACCGTGTTGGCCAACAACAACTACGTTTACGACAATATCGAGCTTAGAACACCATCTTCTGATAGTGCCCTTGCGCTGTTTTTTGTTGCCTTCTCGTTGGGCTTCTTTGAAACCTTTTCCCCATGCCTAATCATACTGCTTTCCTTCGTCCTAAGCTACACCATAGGCAAATCTTCTCACTTCAAGGAGAGCTTTTCGAGGGTCATGACGTTCGGAGCGGGCTTCCTCTCCGCCACCCTAATTCTAGCCCTCGCCTTCGGGTTAGCTATGCTTTCCATGCCCACACTCCAGCTCTCCTTAACGTGGGTCGTCAGCGTCTTCGCCATAATCTTTGGGCTAAACTTGCTAGGAGTACTAAGATTTCCTTCAAGGATGTCGATTCAGTCGAAGCCTCTGATCAAGAAGTTGGCGAGAAAGTACGTCTTCACGTACGCTGGGCTCTTCCTCCTTGGGTTCGTTTTCTACTTTCTCGACCCCTGCATTGCACCTATCTTCGTTTCCATGATGCCCCTGTTGCTTCCTGAGACTCTCTTCTTTGTTATTCTCGTGTTCTTGTTGGGAGCGGCGATTCCCTTCGTCGGCATTGGGATCTTCGCGGGTTCGGTTTCGAAGCTGGCTAGAAGCACTTACAGGCATCAGTCCAAAATCAGGGCAATCAGCGGCTTGATCTTGATAAGCTACGCCCTATACCTCATAGTTTTTGTTTTGCTTAAAGTCCGCATTTGAAGCTTGGTCTGCCCTAGTAGTTAACTCTGTATATCTTGCCCTTGCCGTTGTCGAAGAGCTTCGTAAAATGCTGCGGATGCAAAGTATCATCGAACAACAAACGTAACAACGTCGCCTGAGAGCCCAGCGCCGTAGGCTGATAGACGCCTTCTTGTTGAGTTAGGTACTCTGAGGCGTTGTACCCGGCGATTTCAGCAATCCAGCCAAACTTCTGCAAGTCGTCTGGTACGAAGACCACAGCATACGTTACGCCGTAGCTCCCCATAATAGGGAGAGACTGCTCCTCGGGCAGCATGAAAATCCTCGCCAAATCATGAATCTTTTCAGAAGACCCCCATGTCCCAAAAAGTTGGGCTTCCATGTTATGCCAAGGATCCCGACTGGCTCCAACAGAATGCCAAATGTCCTTTGACGGATAAGCCTCGTTCACTTCCCTGTGACTCCACAGTCTAACCGCCCGCCCATAGTCCCACCAGCAGAGCACCACAGAACTTAGAGGCGTAAGTTGTTCGAGTTGAAGAAAAGTCTGCGGCATTCCTTCTTGCTCAGAGAAATACCTGAGGACAGCGTCCTCCCTCTGTCCAAAGTTGATTCGGAGAGCAACTAGCACCAAGGCTATGGCTAGAATGATTATGGCGAGTATCGTGAAAAACCATTTGCGACGCCAGAATTTCATTTTCATGAGAGCGCCCTTCTGCTGAGTAGGTTAGCGGTCAGGTGACGATTCCCATACGGTGGAGCTCTTCGTCGAGACTGTTCCTCGTCTGCTTCAAACGTTGTCTCCTCTCCACATATTCATCACCGCCTATTTTGCCAGCCTTGAAATCTTCATCAAGCTTCGCCAATTGTGCCTCGATGTCCGCTACTCTTGCTCTAAGCTGATCAACGTACGAGACTGCAGCCTCTTCTTTCACGATCTGCGCTGGAGTGAGTGCAGCTTTGATTACCCCGTCTTCTATTTTCAGTATGCAGTCTGCTGCTCGTGCAACGTTAGGGTCGTGGGTCACCATTATAATAGTCTTGCCGAGTTCCTTGTTTACCCTCGACAGATAGTCTACGACGATTTTAGCGTTCACCGTGTCCAACTCGCCTGTAGGCTCGTCTGCCAACAACACAGGAGCGTCGTTCGCCAACGCTGCAGCTATGGCTACACGCTGTTGCTCACCGCCGCTTAGTTCGTCTGGCTTGTGGTTGGCACGCTCTGTTAAACCCACCGTATCTAACAGCTGCTTGACCCTTTGACCACGGAATGCATGAGAGGCACCCATCGCTATCATGGGCAACTCAACGTTCTCAGCGGCGGTTAATGTTGGAATCAAGTTTAAGGTTTGGAAAATGTGCCCTACATGCTTTCTCCGAAAGTCCACGAGCTGTGATGGCTGCAAAGCCGTCACTGTGACATCGCCCACCTGCACGTTGCCGGCGGTTGCTTGGTCAAGCCCGCCAACTATGTTGAGCAGCGTGGTTTTGCCGCTTCCGCTAGGACCGATGACTGAGACCATTTCTCCCTCTTCTACTTCCATGTTTAAGCCCCTGAGGGCTTGAACTTCGACACTTCCCAGACGGTATACCCGTATCAAATCTTTCACTATTACATTCATGCCTTTCAAGCTCTCACAATCCTCTCCAACCTTGAAACATACCTTTTCGTGATGGCGATTATCGGGAGTATCGAGGAGGCGAAAACTAGACTCAAAGATGCTGCCAGAGTCAGTATGGCATCTGGCGGGAACACCATGCGATGAACCACAAGCGTGACATATTGGGAGGCGTTAAGGGCGGCTACGCTGCCGTGGACTATGATTAAACCTACTATGGCGCCTAGTATTACTGAAAAAACTACGATGGACGTGTTCTCCGCGAGCAGCATCGTGATTAGTTGTTTGAGAGAGAATCCTCGAACGTTCATTATGGTCACTTCCTTCTTGCGTTCCTGCAGACTCACGAGCGCGACAAGGGCTGTAGCCACCGAAGCCGCCACAACTGCAAAGATTACCCCTATTCGTTGAACGTTCTTGGTGCCGCTCAATATTAGGTTGATTTCTCTCTCCTTAAGCTGTTCGTCAACGGAGTAAACATAGCTGATGTCGCTTAAATTAAGACCTCGAATCTGATCAGCTACGTTCGTTCCGTTTGCACCTGCGTCAAGCTTGACTAAGATTTCTCCGAACGCAAACACGGCACTACTCATTGAGTGGTACAGGTTTGCGGGAACGTATGACCAGAAGGAGTAACTCGGGTAGAATTGGCTGGGTCCAAAAACAGGCTGAGCCCCTCCGCTTGTTTGTGGTCCAAAGAATCCCACCACTCTGAGTTTTGTCGTTCTGGAGCCGACGACGAGAGTGAAAAAGTCGCCGACTCCAAGTTCCAAGTTGCTCGCCGCTGTACGTTCTAAGATGACTGTGTTGTTGTCATTAGCCATTTGTTGAAATGCCGTAGCGACATCGCTTCCTGTAAACCATTCATTCTCGTAGTAAGCTGTCAACAACCATTCTTGAGGCTCGACGGCGACGAGTGATTGGTCTTCCCCACTAAAGGAATACTCGATAGTTGTAGACTCCACTCCGGGTAAATCCGTTATGTTTCCCAATACTTCCGTGGCGTTATCTAAACTCGTCAAGGAGACGCTTATGTCTGCGCCTACGTTGGCTTTGATTTGGCGAATTATGTAGTCGTCTTCGCTGGCAAGAGCACCAACCGTCTGAAAGCTGTAGCCGATTATCATGGCGATTAAGAAGGCAACCGAGGCGACTCTGGCTGGGTTTCTCCGCACGTTCTTTGTCGCCAACGCGCCCAAGTCTCCGAGGAATCTAGCTGCTCTTGTCACTAATTCCTGAAACCCTAAAGAGCCGCGGATGAAGATTTTCGTGAAACCCCAGAAGAAAAGCAACGGTGCGATCGGTGTTAACATGGTATCGACGATTATCCACGTTCCCAAGAGAATCATGACGAATATGTTTGTGGTCGGCGGAGGTCGACCCATGAAATACTGCATCAAGTCGGGTATGCCCACGAGGAACATGCTTATTTTGTAACTGCCGAGGAAGAGGGCGACGAAAGGCCATCTTTGCTTGAGAGGTTTAGACTCCTCGACGTACATGTACTCTTTTAAGGCATCTACTGCTGGGAGTTTTGCAGCTCTTCTCGAGGGTCCAAACGTTGAGAGGAGGGTTATGCCCGTGCTGAAAACAATCGCCAAGATTATGACTTCGAGGGTTAAGACAGGGGCTGTCCCGCTAAACTCGCTTCCTATGACAGTGACGAAGTAAGGGCTAAGTAAGAAGCTTAAGCCCACTCCGATTAGACCGCCGAGGATTCCGATCATCAAAGATTCTGACAAAAACAAGCGGAAAAGCTGTCCCGAAGAGAAACCCTTAGCTAACAGTAAGCCTATCTCCCGCCGTCTAAGGTTGAATGACACGTCGGATACCGTGGTCCCAACGTACCATGCCACGAAGAACACGGGCAGAGCCACAACCAAAAAAGAAATCCTCATCCCCACAGAAAGATACTGGTACGTGTTCAAAGCATTCTGCAGGTTACTGTAAGCAGTGATGCCGAATTCTGCCACTACGTTGTTTATCTGCAGGATAATACGCCCTATAGCCTCCTGCGAAGCCCCAATGTCCCACGGGTTTATGACTGCCTCTCGATCGATGAACACCAAGATTTCGGTGCCCAAGGGACTGTATTGCGGATGAAGTGCATAGACCGTGTCGAGGAATTCTGCAAAGGTTTTTTCCCAGCTTACGATGAGAATGTTTCCATAAGGATAAATCAACTTGACATCGTCCCGTATTGACGGCGTGTAAATTATCACACCATCGTTCTGGTACTGCCCCGAAACAAGGGCTAACGCCGTGTCGTCTAGGTTTACAAAGCCTGCGACTTTAAACTGTAAACTTACATTCACATACGTGTAGTCAATCCAGAGTGAATAGCTGAACGTTAACGTGTCGTTTATCTTCAACTTGTCTGCGTCCGAAGAACCAACCCACACGTAAGCCTCATCTTCTTGGAGCAAGCTGGCACCCGACGTCACGTTCAAACCTCTGTAGACCCGCGAACCCTCAGTTATTCCTGCCACTCTGAAGTACGAATAGTTCTTCGGCAAACTCTCTCCATACAAGTCAACTCTAGAAATGACCTCAGTATCGACCACTCCGTTGACTAGAGCAACGTTTTCAGCGGCGGCAGTCCAAGTCGTAGAAGCTAGGGGCGAACCATATCTACTGGCAGTTATGTCCACCAGAACCCGGTTCAGCTGCTGGGTTAAGGCAGCTTTTGCAGTGGTGTCGGCGCCGATGTTTATGCCAGTGAAGAACGTGGATGCCAGAACTACGCCTAACAGCAATGCAGCGAAGAGACCAACGGAACGAACCACTCTCTTCAACGCGTAGGAAAACACTGGATTCGCCCCAACTGTAACATTCTACTTATGTCTTTTAAAGCTACACTTTAGAACAGAACCTTAAGCGTGGAAAAATAGCGTTTTTGAGGCTTTTTGGAGAAAAACCATGCCAAAGTTAGATTATGTGTGTCATGGTAAAATAATAGTGAACAAGCTGCTGTTCAGAAGCAAAAGAACTCCTTGAACAATACACAACAAGCCAAGAACAGTAGCCACAGGCTTAGAAGCCAAGATTGTCCCAATCAACCTCAACAGGTCTTCCAAGAACTTGAAGAGCATGTAAGCGAACAAGGCTGGAACGAAGAAAATCAGCGCGTAGACCCATGTCGACGAAATGCCCAGGACAGTCTCCGGCAGGGGAAACAGCAGGTAGACCAGCCCAACGCACACGGTGCCCACTATTAAACCCAACAAAGCTGCCCAAGGAACATCTTTTAAGGGTTTTAGAAGCAAAGCCAGACCCGTGGCTACCAGCAGGTATCTAGTGCCCGAGTCCCCAGCGTGCAGCGACCAAGCGCCCACCGCTGTCGCTAACAGAAGAACCCCGACAAAGAACCCGAAAAGCGAAGCCACTTTCATCAGCAAACTCACAGGCTGCCCCACAACTGGCGCTGGCCGCGCTAGTTTTTCCAGCAGCCAAGAAATTGCAACGATGCCGCCCAGTATAAGGATGTAAGGAATATTCTCCACCAACACTGCAAGGTCCAATCATTCGCCTCCATAACCTTTAGAGACACTCTATTCGACTGAAAATATACTTATGCTTTTGCACACGGTGATTTCACCCACTCTAGAAAACGCTCACTGCGTAAGCCCTATCTATATGTTTTACGTAGCTTTAGCAACTCCATAGAGGTGTAAGAGTTGGCAATAGTCGAGTTCAAGTACACGCCAAGCAAAGTTGAAAGAGGCTACAACAACAAAACTCTACACATGGACCTTTCAACCATGGAAATAACGAGTAAGCCAGTATCCCAACTCATGAAGGACACTTTCATAGGCGGCCGCGGCTTCAACCTGTGGCTTCTCTGGAACGCATTACCGAAAGACCGAGCCATCAAATGGGATGACCCCAAGAACGAACTCTGCATCGCCTGCGGCCCCCTAGGCGGCACACCAGTATACCCTGGTAGCGGAAAAAGCATTGCATTGTCAATATCTCCACTGACGGGCACCGTGTTAGACTCGAACGTCGGCGGCTATTTCGGACCTTACCTGAAGTTTGCTGGGTGGGATGCCCTCGAGGTTCAGGGCAAATCGCGGTCTGAGGTGGTTATACTCATTGACGGAGACGAGTGCAAGGTCCAAATCGAAGAGGCTTCGCAACTGCCCTCTGAAACCGATTTCATCATAACCACCTTAGCCCAAAAATACGCGGGCGAAAAGCCTCAGAGCATATCTGTCTTGTCTTCAGGTCCAGGAGCAGAGCACACGCTTTTTGGATGTCTCAACCTTTCATGGTACGATTCTGGACGAAAGATTCATAGAGTTAAGCAAGCTGGAAGGGGCGGCTTGGGCACCGTTCTTCGTGACAAGAAAGTAAAAGCCATCGTAGTCAAGTATTCTCGAGAGATAACTGTTGAATCGAACGGCCCAGCAGACGCGGAATTGGTTAAGCAGGTGGGAAGAGCCTACAACCAAGAGATTAGGACTCTCGACCCGAAACAGAACGAAATGTCCACGCTCGGGACAACACACCTCGTAACGATAATGAACGAATTCGACCTTCTACCCGTGAAGAACTTCAAGTTTGGCAGTCACCCCGAAGCCGAAAAACTTGGCAGCGAAATCTACCGAAAAAAGTTCCACAAGGGGTTCGACGGCTGTTGGATAGGCTGCTCTCTCGCCTGTGCCCACGGCGTGAAAGACTTTGAACTCAAGACAGGCCCCCATAAGGGAAAGAAGGTATTCGTGAACGGCCCCGAATACGAAACGATTGCAGGGGTGGGCAGCAACTGCGGTATTTTTGACGCAGATTACGTCATCGAGATGAACTACTACTGCGACCTATACGGGTTGGACACAATCTCGGTCGGCACGGCTACAGCCTTTGCCATGGAATGCTACGAGCTAGGACTCATCAAAAAGAAAGTAACTGGAGGCTTAGACCTAAAGTTTGGCAACAAAGAGGCAGCTCTCGAACTTGTCCATCAGATGGCGAAGGGGAAAGGCTTCGGAGTCATCGTTGGGCAAGGTGTACGAAGGATGAAGAAACTTTTCGTCGAAACGTGTGACGCGGACCCAAAGGTTTTAAACGACGTCGGCATGGAAGCCAAGGGCTTAGAGTTCTCCGAGTACGTGACGAAGGAATCGTTGGCACAGCAAGGCGGGTACGGGCTTGCGTTGAAGGGACCTCAGCACGATGAGGCTTGGCTCATATTCTTGGACATGGTTCACAACCTCATGCCCACTTTCGAGCAGAAAGCCGAAAACCTCCACTGGTTCCCCATGTTCCGCACCTGGTTTGGTTTAAACGGCCTGTGCAAACTCCCTTGGAACGACGTTGTGCCAGAGGACAATAAGAAAACGAAAGAGCCAGCTAAAGTTTTAGCGCACGTGGAAAATTATGCCAAATTCTTCACGGCTGTCACAGGCAGAAAGGTCACACAAGAGGATATCATTTTGATGAGCGAGAGAGTCTACGATTTTCAACGCATCTTCAACCTACGCATGGGGTTTGGCAAACGAGAACACGACACGATACCCTACCGTGCCGTTGGACCGGTAACGAAGGAAGAGTACGAAAGCCGTGCTGAACGCTACGATACGCAGCTTGAGAAGATAGGCTACGACCCTAGGGGCAAGGCGACTGAAGAAAAAATGGCAGTTTTGAGGAAACGCCGTGAGGCAGAATACGAGAAATTGAAAGACGCCGTCTACAAGAGGCGAGGATGGGACGCGAACGGTGTGCCAACACTGCGAAAAGTGAGGGAATTGGGGATAGATTTTCCAGAAATCGTTGAGCTTATTCAGAAGAAAGCTTGACACCCAACATGGGACTGCTAAGACTCTAGAATGGAGAGGCAGGGCTGAAACCCCTCAGCTGTACGACGGGTCAGACGACGTCTTAACGCTTCGGAGTTTCAAACCTCTCCACTACAATACTTGGGAAAAAAGCCTATAAACCTAACGCACCCAAGCATTGTTCTACCATATGGAGCTGTGATTCTCGAATGCAAAATCCGAATAGAATGGTCGTTTTAACGGGGTTTGAGCCCTTCGCAGGCTTCCAAGTAAACCCTTCTTGGGAAGCCGCAAGGGCGTTCGACGGCGAAGAAATCGACTCTTTCAAGGTCAAATCCTTCCAGATACCACTGGCGTACAAGGAAATCAAACCTGCAATCGCAAGGATAATTGCCACACAAAAACCAGCGGTCATAATCAGCTTGGGGCAATCCTATCGTCCCTTTCTTTCGCTGGAAAAAGTAGCCATAAACCTCGCAGACCTTACCGAATCCACAATCCTCTACAACTGTCGAACCCGCCCGAAAGATAAAACTCTAGAACCCAACGCCCCAGCCGCGTACTTCACAACGTTGCCCATCCGAAAAATCCTGAGCAACATACGTCAAAACGATATCCCAGCGGAAATATCCTACACTGCAGGCACGTTTGGATGCAACCAGCTATTCTTTCATGTGATGCACAAAATACACAAGGATAGACTGAAAACACTCGCAGGGTTTATACACGTCCCAAGTCTGCCCTCCCAAGCAGCTCAACTGCAGAGGAAAGGAAAGGCGAACATGCCCTGCATGAACCTTGACACAATAATCAAAGCGCTCGAAATCGCGGTAAAAACAACGCTCGAAAACTTGGGTGAATAGACGCTATTCTTCAATCATTTTAGGGTGAATCAGATGATGGCAGTGGGGGCATAACACTTGCCCTCTATCGTAGCTTGCGTGCCACAGTTTCTTACAGAAGGGACATTGTAGACTAATCGTCCTGCCTGGAAGGAAAAACCACTGCCGACTGAACATGAGCACCGCTATTCCAGAAGGTATCGCCACAGCTGCCAAAATCACTAGGTACATCATCTTGAATTCAATGCCTGAGATTATGTTGAGCTGTTCTTCCCACAGAAAAGCCCAGAATGCAGACAATGGTTCAGCGCTGGAAGTCACCGAAGGCCATGCGTTCCACAGCACGAATAGCAATGCTGTGAGCCCTATGAAAAGAAGGGTTGCGCCAAGAGCGTAGCCGAGTTTATAGCGTCGAATTGCTTTCCTCAACGTTGCATGCTCCTTGTCTTGTGAGATTTATCCGTGACTTCTTAAAGCTGTTATGAATTGAGACATCAGGTTGAGTAGGAATGCCTTGCATCCTTTGTCGATGAGTTTTTATGCATCTCCAGAAATGTGTGTTTAAACTAAGTGTGTAGATTAGTTGCCCCAAGAAAAAACCTACCCACCCGACTCGTCAAACTTGAACCCCCTGTTTCTCCGTTCGGTAGTAAACGCCTTCGGCATGGGCATGGTTAACCCGTTCATCGGCGCCTACGCCGTTCAACTCGGTGCTTCATCGTCTGAAATGGGATGGTTTCAATCTTCCGCCAACATCTCAAACAACGTCTTGCAGGTTCTCTGGGGAAAACTAAGCGACCGACTGGGCAGAAGAGTGCCCTTCCTAGTGTTTGGCAACTTAATCATCATGGTGCTCTGGGTTCCGATGATGTTCGTGACAAACGCAACCCAACTGATTGTTTTGGTGATTATTCAGGCTCTTCTGGGGTCTATGGCGACGCCTACTTGGACTGCGTTGATCGGAGATTTAGTTCCCTCTCTCAGGCTTGGACGAGTAAGCGCTTCCATAAACCTGTGGGCTTCCCTCGGGAGCCTAGCTGCCACTCTGGTTTCAGGGTTCATAATGGTCAGCGTTGGAGGAAGTCCGCAGAACATGTTCTTCGTTCCCTTCATCGTGGCGATTGTCAGCGGTTTAGCTTCAGCTCTCATAATGCTTCGAGTAAAAGAGCGTGCAAACACAGCAGCAAGCTTGAAAGGCTTAGGCTCCGGCTTATTAGACGCGGTTTCATTCGTTGGGAAGTCGCCTGACTTCATGAAGTATTCTGTTGCGGGAGCGGTCTTCAATTTCTTCATGGCCATCGCGTGGCCGCTTTTTTCAATAACCCTAGTCAGAGTGTTGAATGCTTCCATGCTGGAAATAGCTTTGCTCTCGGCGGTTCAGCTGGCGTTTACGATGATTTTCCAGAGGCAGATGGGAAGGCTTGCTGACCATCGGGGGAGGAAGCCCCTACTCGTGGCGTTTAGGTTTAGCTTAGTAACCGTTCCGCTCGCTTATGCTTTTGCTCCAAACGTCTATTTCTTGGTTGTGGCAGAAGCCTTCTGGGGAATCTCCATGGCCGTGGGACAAGCTTCCATGACTGCGTATTTGCTCGACGTGATTCCTGAAGAGCATCGTGGAAGCTACACTGCCTTCCACAACCTTCTGATGGGAATTACTATGTTCTTCGGTTCTCTTCTAGGGGGGTACCTTACCGACTTTACCATAAGCTTGTTTGGACTTGCTCTGGGGCTGCAGGTCGTCTATTTACTGTCAACTGTGGGTAGGGTGGTAGGTGCCGCTACGTATCTAACACTTAAAGAAACTCTAAACAGGGACAATGATGTACCCGCGTCTTAGACCAGTAACCAAGCACCTGCTTTTCTCTTTCTTGTCCTTTTTGTGGCGCTTTTCTTTCCTACACGCTTCCTGACGAGCGGTCTTTTTTTCCTTGTTCGGCTACGTGTGGGGGGTGGTGCAGATATTTTCTGTTTTTCTAAGACTGCTCTGAAAGCTCCGTGTTTTGGGCATTCAAAAAGCCCGATTTGAAGTTGAAGTGCTTCGCCTTTTTTGTTTGGGCGTCCAGCCATCTTCCACGTCTTTTGGGGTTTGGGGATTTCTGTTCCGCACTTTGGGCATTTGGCTACACTCTTTTCCACAGCCATGACGTACATTCTGCCCCTCACGATTTTCATCTTAATTCTTCCCCTCTCCACGAGATGGTGGAGGAACGTGGAAAAGTCTGCTATGGTGAACGTTGACATCTTAGAGATTTCTGGAGTGCTGAATTCTGTGTGGTAGCGAATTCCCTCCATTATTTCTTGGGAGGTGAATGCCTTGTCTTTTCGTTCGTTTAAGAAGGAGATGATCTCCTCTTCTAATTCGCCGTGGAGTTTTCCGTTTTCAAATTCGTGCCTACTTATTGGCATAGAGGTTTCCTGTCTCTCTATTTGGTTTTTTGAAACTTTAGGGTTTCGCTCAGACACGCTGTTAGACGGCGAGGCGGTCGTTCTTCCAGACGTCTGCCGTGTCGCTGTATCCTCTTTTTTCCCAGAACCCGAGTTCCTTTGTCTTCGTGAAGGTTATTCGCTCGACCCACATGGCGCTCTTGTAGGCATATTTTTGGGGGATGACTAGTCTCAGTGGACCGCCGAGGGGTTCCTCGAGAAACTTGCCATTAAGTTTGTAGGCTAACAGCACATCGTCGTGGAGAAGTTCCTCGATTGTCAGAGAGGTCGTGTAGCCGTCTGAGCATTTGAAGAGAACATATTTTGCGTTTTCGTTGGACTCCGCGATTTGAACTATGGAGCTGAATTTGACTCCGTACCATTTGCAGTCTCTGACGCTCCAGCCTTCTACGCAGTGGAAGTCACTCGTGGATTCGGCGGCGGGAAAGTTGAGGAAATCCTGCCAAGTTAGCTTCTGTGGATTCTTAACTTCGCCGTCGACGGTCAGTGTCCACGTTTTTAGGTTGATTCTCGGGTTTTCCGGGGTTATGCCTGGGTGGTCGATGTTCCATCTCAGAAGACGGTCTATCTCATGTTGGCCTGGTGGCAATTTGTTGGAGGTCATCGAGTAGGTTGTGGTGTTGGTTGCTTTTAAGTGTGGTTTTTCTCTGCGCCTAGACTAGACCGTCCTAATAGGCTTGGTTGCACGGAATTCTGAAAACCTTTGTGAAAGTTCACTATTATTGCCTTTGCTTTCTGATGCTTCTAATGTAGTCTTTTATCATGCTGGAGTGCTCAAAGGCAAGTTCTCCAGGTATCTCATCTAGGCGGAACAGCTTGATTTCTTCGATTTCTTTTTCCTGTCTCCTGATATTTCCTCCGACGGGTTTCACGAGGAAACAAGCGGGCTGATAGTCGTATTCTATCCCGTCTTGAACCCCTTTTTCGCAGTATTCGCCGATTTTCCTCACTATCTCAATGTCTAGCCCCGTCTCTTCCCTCACTTCCCGCACGACTGTCTGCTCAACGGTTTCTACGGGGTCGACTCTGCCGCCGGGCAAAGCCCAATAGCCCTTGAAGACCACGGTGCCCCTCCTCACCATCAAGATTTTTTTGTCTGGAAACTCTACTATTGCGGTCACTGTCCTGCCACTAAACTTCATGTTCCCACACTGCGTGCCTTCGCTACCATCTCACGGAATGCTTTCTCTGATTTTATAGTTTTTAGTGACGTCTTCCATAACACCGTTTTCGAAGGCGTACACTTCTTCCAAGTTCTTCTTCCAATCCCTCTCGTATATTTCGGGGTCGCCTATCCTCTTTTCCGAAGGGTCAACATGAAACCATCTATTCTGCCCCGTGTCCCAAACCTCTGTCCAAGCATGATTAGACAAGTCAAGAATTATTCTGGCTCGGTAGCCGTTCGCCAAGCAGACGGCGGTGAACAGGACGCTGAACTCTCTGCACATGCCTTGACCATACTCGATTATCTCGAAGGGATCGTTATGTCGAACAATGTCGCCCTTGTTGAACTTGACCCTGGCGTGGACCCATTCGAGCAGTTCGGGCAAAGTTTGTCTCTTCGTGAAGAACTTCTTGAGCCGCGTCTGCAACTGGGGGTCTGCGAGTTTTTCGCTGATTCTTCTGTACATTTCGACGGCTTCTTCGGGTGGTAAAGAGGCTGTCATCTTCTTCATCCTGCTTGTGTTGCCTGTGACAATCTAAAAATTCGAAGAGATGAAATGCTTTGTGAATGAGAGATAGCTATCAAAAATCTGCGTTGACGGACGTCGTGGTGTTCTGTTTTTAGTACAGCGTGTTCTGAAACGTGGCATTAAGTGTCTGAACCCCGTTAATCATCTCTGATGATCGGGAGGTGGTTGAGAAAATTGACCCTAACCGAATTGATCCGAATGTTACAGGAATTTGGAACTTTTGTCGTAGTCATTCTATTGGCATACGTGATCTACAAACTAAGCTTGTTGATAGAAGCCATGGGCGACAAAATCGAGGGAGAGAAGGAAGGAACAGCGGGCGGAAAAGCGCGGGGAGAAAAGAAGGAAATTCAGATGTGAAAAAATGAGAAACATCATCGTTTTCCTCGTGTTGCTCACCGCAATTTTTGTGATAGTTTCGCCCTTCTCCATGGAGCGGTCAGACATTTGGGGAAGAACCCGTTACTATTCATTGTCGACTCAACTGAGGCAGTTTTCCTCCTACGAAGAGCTAGTAAGGTATCTGAGGGTTGAACCGCAGATCAGTCCCTACTACAGGGGTATGCTCGAACGCTCAAGCACACTCTCATCGAGCACTTTTGAGTCAGACTCCTCCCTGAAAGCAATGTACGGTCTTGGAGAACCCATCCCCGAATACTCAACGACGAACGTGCAAGTGGAAGGCGTCGACGAAGGAGACTTAGTCAAGACGGACGGGGAATTTATCTATGTTGTCTCAGGACAAAGCGTCATTATCTTGAAAGCGTTTCCTGCCGAAGAAGCTGAAGCCCTCTCCCAGATACGGCTAAACGGAACTCTGAAGGACATATTCATAAACGGAGGTAAACTGGCAGCCTTCGAGGAAAGCGACTCTAAAACCTTCATCAGAGTATACAACGTGACTGACCGAAGAAGCCCCACTTCAACCATGAACGTGTCTTCTGACGGCTACTACTTCAACTCCAGGATGATAGGTGAATATGTCTACGCAGTGATAAACAGCCCAGCAAGATTGACTAAAGGAGAAGTGGCGCTTCCAAAAATATACACTACTGACAAAGTCGACGAGATACCCGCCAGCGATATCTACTACGCCGACACCCCAGATTACAGCTACACATTCACCACCGTAATCGCCGTGAACATACAAAAAGACGAAGAACCCTCACACGAGACCTTCATGTTTGGGAATACACGTCTCATGTACGCCTCCTTGAACAACATCTACATAGCCCTTCGCGAGCATGAAAGAACGCTGGTCTACCGACTCCACATAGATGGAAATACGATAGATTGTTCAGCGAGCGGCGAGGTTCCAGGCTACGTGTTGAACCAATTCTCTATGGATGAGTTTGGAGACTACTTCAGAATAGCAACCACCACGGGTTTGGGTACAGACAAGAATCACGTGTACGTTCTCGACATGAGTCTGAAAACCGTTGGAAGATTAGAAGGTTTAGCCCCAAGGGAGGAGATATATTCAACTCGGTTTATGGGCAACCGATGCTACCTCGTAACATTTAGGCAGGTAGACCCGTTCTTCGTCGTAGATCTGAGCGACCCAACCATGCCTAAACTCTTGGGCGAGTTGAAAATACCTGGCTTCTCAAAATACCTACACCTTTACGACGAGAACCACATCATAGGTATCGGTAAACAAGGCTCTAACGTGAAAATGTCCCTCTTCAACGTGGTGGATGTCACGGCGCCGATTGAAGAAGCCAATTTTATCGTGGGAACCACTTCGAACTCGCCAGTCTTGGATGATCACAAAGCCTTTCTCTTCTCCAAGTCAAAGCAGCTGCTAGCTCTTCCAGTCTCAATGGACACTTTCGTTGTCGAAGGCGGTCGTTACACTTGGCATCGTTGGCAGGGAGCGTATGTTTTCAACATAACTCTAGAAGAAGGCTTCGTCTTAAGAGGAAACGTAACGCATCAAGAGAACAGCACAGCCTATGAGTATCACCTTCATGTGAAAAGGATACTCTACATCGACAACGTGCTCTGCACTATCTCAGACAAGAAGGTCAAAATGAACGACTTGGAAAGCTTGGAAGAAATCAAGGAAATACGGCTCTCCCCATAGCCCCCATTTTTTCTTTTGCAACACACACAGAATCTTGAAGGAGAAACTGTTAAAACAAAGCGTCGCTGTAGCTTGCTAAAGAATACGAGATGTTAACATGGAGCTTCCTGAACTAACCGTCCTAAGCCGACAGATGAACAAGGAGGTTGCAGGAAAACGGGTCTCAGAGGTTGAAGTGGCTAACCCAAAATGCTTGAACATGCCCCTCGAAAAGTTTCAAAAAGCAGTAGTTGGAAAGACCATTGACTCGGTTGAGAGCATGGGAAAATGGCTCTTCATAAAACTCAGCCCGGGCTATGTTCTGTTGTTTAACCCAGGCATGGGCGCCGACGTCATCCACTTCACCGCTGGTGGCAAGCTGCCAGAGAAATACCAAACAAAATTCACTCTGGACGACAGAACGGGGTTTACCATCCGCGCTTGGTGGTTCTGCTACGTCCACCTCATGTCAGAAGACAAGCTAGGGGAGCATAAGCTGACCGCTCAACTTGGCGTTTCGCCGTTGGACAAGAAGTTCACGTTAGATTATTTCAAACAGCTGCTCCACGATAAGCGGGGCAACGTCAAGAGCTTCCTCCTAGACCAAAAGAACGTGGCGGGCATCGGCAACGTTTACATCCAAGACATACTCTTCACCGCGAGAGTGCACCCGAAACGAACAATCCAGTCGCTCGCAAAGACAGAGGTCGAAGCCCTCTACGACTCTATGAAGGCAGTTCTAAACGAGAGCGTTAAGCTAGGCGGGTTAGCATACGAGAAGGATTTCTACGGCAACAAAGGCGGCTACGGAGCAGAGCAATTCAAAATCGCCTACAAACAGGGCAAACCATGTCCAGCATGCAAAACAACCATAGAAAAAATAAAAACGGGCTCAACAAGCAGCTTCATCTGTCCAAGCTGCCAACCCTTAGAAGAGTAGCATGTATGCATATTGTCGAATTTATTCGCATAAGCTAACACGCTTTTAAGCACTACAGGCTAAAGTAGGATAAAAAGAGAGGAGAAAAAACAGAATTGTCAGCAGACCTTGGAAGAAAAGGCTTGGAGGAGGCAGTCAAAGCAGGCGCATCCTACGCCGACGTGAGAATAGGAGAAATCCTAGAAGAGAATTTAACCGTGAAAAACGGCGTCCCCGAAGAAGTCTACCTTCTGCAGACGAGAGGCTTCGGAGTCCGCGTCGTGTCGAACGGTGCATGGGGATTCGCGGCATCGGTGGACTTGACGAAGAAGGAAGTGACAGAAGTAGCCCGCAAAGCCGTCGCAATCGCAAGAGCCAGCGCAAAAGCAAAGAAAAAAGCCGTAGCCTTAACGAACACACATGCCAAGAAAGGCAGGTATTCAACACCCATGAGAAAAGACCCGTTCAAGGTTTCGATAGAAGAAAAAATGGAAGTATTGATGGGCGCAGAACGCACGGTTGCTGAGCAGTCAAAGCTAATCAAAGTGTCATACGCTTTCTTCAGGGCGTTCCACGATAAGAAGCTGTTCTTAAGCACTGAAGGCGCCGAAATCAGTCAGAATGTTCGCTGGTGCGGCGGTGGAATAATGGCTGTTGCCATAAAAAACGGCGAGGTGCAACGCCGTTCTTATCCGAGTTCGTTCCGCGGCAACTTCGCGACTCGTGGCTACGAGTTTTTCGAGTCTCTGAAGTTGGCTCAACATGCAAGGCGAGTTGGGAAAGAAGCTGTGGAGCTGCTTGAAGCGGAAAAATGTCCCTCTAAGACCACAGACTTGATCATTGTGGGCGATCAATTAGCCCTTCAAATACACGAAAGCTGCGGACACCCCACCGAGCTCGACAGAGCCTTAGGTATGGAAGCCGACTATGCAGGCACCAGTTTCCTAACCCCCGACAAGCTGAAAAGGCTCAAATACGGCTCGAAACTGGTCAACATAGTCGCCGACGCAACCGTTCCAGGCGGATTGGGCACGTTCGGGTATGACGACGAAGGAACCCCGGCTAAAAGGGTGTATCTCGTGAAGGAAGGCATGTTCGTAGACTATCAGTCTTCGCGAGAGACAGCGGCGTCGCTTAAGCTGAGAGAGAGCAGTGGTGGCATGCGCTCAGACTCGCCCATGGCGTTGCCCTTGATTCGAATGACAAACATCAACTTATTGCCGGGGAAGTGGAAGGCAGACGAGCTCGTCGAGGACACGAAAAAGGGGATTCTGATGCAGACGAACAGGTCGTGGAGCATAGACGACCGACGGTTAAACTTCCAATTCGGCACCGAAATCGGCTGGATGGTCAAGAAGGGCAGCAAAGAGACGATGGTTAGAAACCCAACCTACACGGGCATCACGCCAGAGTTCTGGGGCGCATGCGATGCCATAAGTAAGGACGATTGGATGATGTGGGGGACACCAAATTGTGGCAAAGGAGTGCCTGGACAAGTGATGTACGTGGGACACGGCTGTGGCACTGCACGCTTCAAGAAAGTCAGAGTGGGGCTAATCAAGTAGAAGGGAGGAAAATGAACATGGTTTTGAAAAGATTGGTGGAAATTGCCGAAAACACCGTTGAACTTGCGTTGAAGCAGAAAGTAGACCAAGCGCAAGTATCTGCATTCTTAGTGGACTCGGCTTTAACCCGCTACGCTAACTCACAGATCCATCAAAACGTTGCTTCAAAGAAAGGTGGGGTGGCAATAAAAGTCGTCATCGACAAAAAAGTCGGGTCATTGCGTGCCAACTCTCTGGAAAAGAAACAGATCGAAGAAGCGGTGAAAAAAGCCGTGAAAATCGCTCAAGTAACTCCGCCGAACAAAGACTTCAAAAGCTTGCCCAAACCATCGAAGTGGACGCCGATAAAGGGAACGTTTGACAAGAAAACTGCGGAGTGCACGCCTGACCTTAGAGCTGAGAAGGTTAAAGAAGTCATAGACACTGCGCACTCAAAATCGAAAGTGGTTAAAGCAGTTGCGGGTTCCCTTTCCACCAGTTCTTCTGCTTTTGCCGTTGCCAACTCTCTCGGGGTTTCAGCCTGGGCAGAACTCACACTAGCCTCTCTGCAAACAACTGTTATCTCAAAGTCGAAGGCATCGCAGGGTTTCGGCTCGGCAGAACAGCATTCCAGACGAATAAAAGACATCGACCCCGTGAGAATGGGAACCCAAGCGACGGAAAAGTCGGTCAAAAGCATAAATCCAAAGAAAATCCCTGTAGGCGAGTACGAGGTTGTTCTCTCGCCCCGAGCGGCAGCGGAACTTTTCATGTTCTTAGGGTACATTGGCTTTTCAGCCACAAGCTACCAAGATGGACAATCCTTCGTGAAGTACAACATGAACAAACAAGTGTTTGACAAGAAGCTCAACGTGAAAGACGACCCACGAGACACGATGTCGCTTTACTCATTCCCAGTGGATGGTGAAGGCGTCCCCAAAAAGAAAACGCAACTTATAGAGAACGGCAGGGTTTCGGAGAAGAGCCTCTGCTACGACTCTTTCACGGCTGGGAAAGAAAAAGGCAAAAAAAGCACCGGGCACACCTTGCCGCCGATGTACGTTTTTTTCGCAGGTCGCCCCATACCCTTCAACGTTGTCGTAGCCCATGGAGACGCTTCTGAAGAAGAGATGGTTAAAGACACTAAGCACGGCATATTCGTGACAAGGTTCCACTACACCAACCCCGTGGAGCCTACAAAGGCTATTCTCACAGGACTCACGAGAGACGGCACGTTCCTCATAGAGAAAGGCGAAGTTACAAAGCCAGTGATGAACCTGCGCTACACAGACAGCATGCTATCAGCTTTGAAAGAGATTCCAGCGATAGGGAAAGAGATTGAAATAGTGGATGACGTCACCGCTCCCGCAATGAAACTGGACAAATTCCGCTTTACCGGAATAACACAGTACTAAACTTTCTCTTTCTTTTTCTTGAGCTACGAGGATAAAAAAGAGTCTGAGAAGTCTAGGCGATTGCTCGAAGCCTCTCCATCAGTTCTTTCTTCATCTGCTCGTTGGCTTGAATCTGTTTACGCGCCTTGCTCCAGTTGGGAGAGCAGCGGCCTAGGCTTGCTTGTTCTCCGACGTATCTGTGGATTACTTCGTCCACTTTTTCTCTGTTCTTGTCGGTCACTTCAACTCCCGCTTCTTTCAGGACGTTGTTAAACCATTTCCAACAACCCATACTCATTTCGTCTCAACAATATTTTTTGTTAAGTTGCTTTTATACTTATTAGCAGAGGAATCTTGAAGAGGAGACGACGATGCCGAACAACTCTAAAGCTGTAGAAAACTTGTCCCAGATGCTGAAGCCTGAATCAGAAGTGAAAGATGCCGATGCTGCCGTTGCCCTTGTACTGAGGCATGTAAACCAAGATTTTCAGATTCTTTTGGTGAAGAGAATAGAGAGCCCTTCAGACCCGTGGTCGGGGCAGATGGCTTTTCCAGGCGGGAAACGTGATTCAAAAGACCGGGACACAAGGGAGACGGTTGTCAGGGAAACGCGGGAAGAAATCAACATAAACCTTGCTCAGCGCTGTCGTTTTTTGGGAGTGCTCGAGAACATTAGGTCGAGCGTTGAGCCAAAATTGTTGGTAGCTCCCTTCGTGGTTCTTCTGGAACACGAGCCTACGATTGTGTTGAGCCGAGAGCTAGAGGGATACCTGTGGGTCTCCTTGAAAAAGCTGCGAGAATGCAGAGGAATTGCCCATTTTCCTTTCGGGGAAGTTTCAGCTTATTTCGTGGAGGGCAACGTGGTTTGGGGTTTGACCTACGGAATCCTGGAAAAGTTCGTTCAAATCTTTGAGCGCGCCATGGAGAAAAGCTCGCCTGTGTAACGTTTTCGCAAGAACTGTCTTACGTCTGTTAATTGGACAGACATAAGTCGAATACGGAAATAACCGCTTTATCACCGCACTGGATTACATACGTGAGTGAGAGAGGAGAAGACACGCTTTGTGCAGTGGAAAGCTCGTCGCTAGTTTAGATGTAATCGTGCGTTTGTTGTCTGACCCCGATTGGAAAGAGAAAGCCAGAGGAGTGAAAACCCTGAAAGAGATGCGGCGAATCCTCCTTGAATTCGGCAGAGCCAAGGGAAACGTGGTGCAAGTAGACAAAGAAACCCTGTACATCTACTAGCCCACGCATCGTACGTCTAGGCAGGTTTGCTGTTTTGTGATTCAGATTCCCACTTCATAGACTTTTTCACGTCGAAGCAGGAACGTCCATTTGGATGTTTCATGCATAAAACTGTAGTCAGCAAACTCGTTTCAACAATCATAATCATCGTCTTCTTGGTCTTGACCCTTCCTGAAGTGTGCTCTGCACAAGACTATCAGCGAACCTACTTCCTAATCAAGGGCGCGTCAACGTATCGTCTTACCCTTTCAACTACTTCCTCGTTGTACGAGTATTACCAGCAGAAGAGTCATCAGTTATCTCAAGACAGTTTTGCGAGTTTTGTAACTCCCTACTCGTTGGCACTTGTGGCTGAAGACGTTAGGAGCATCTTCCCAGACGAGGAAGACTTTGTGAACGCAGCCCTCATGTTTGTCCATCAAATTCCCTACGAAGTCGTTGAAGGAGCCAAATACCCCGTTGAAACCTTGGTCGAAAACAAGGGAGATTGTGACCTGTTCTCTTACTTGGCATCGTCCTTGATGAAAGCTCAAGGCATGGACGTCGTCCTCCTCTACTGCAGACAGGAGAGCCACATGAACGTTGGCGTAAATCTCTCCACCCCTCCGAAAGACGCACGCACCACAGTAACGTTTGTTGATTATGGAGGAACACGTTACTACATGGCTGAATGCACTGGAGACGATTGGCAGAACGGCTGGAGAGTCGGTGAATGCCCTCCCGAGCTGGAGGGTGCGCAAGTGACGGTTGTCACGCTGGATGGCTGTGAGCAGATTGCCCCGGGGCAGGTTTCGTCGAGTTTCGGGGCGCTAGCGTCTTCTGTGGTATCTTTGACTGTTTCACCGAGTTTTTTGATGGAAGGAAGCGCTGTAGTGATGGCAGGTCAGGTTGGTGTCTCAAACCCCAGCGGAACGGTGACACTGTATGCCACTACGGGTAGCGACTGGTTTTTTGTCGGAACGGTAGAGTTGGACTCAAACGGGCGATACGCATTCTCGTGGAAGCCACCGCTTTGGGGGCAGCACCACGTCAAAGCAAGCTGGTCTGGAAACGACGAGTACGCTGGAGCAGATAGTGGAATCGTCTCCGTTTTTGTCGCTCCCAAGATTCTGGTCCTCGCTGGCGGGGGGATTATCATCATAACTCTAGTCGCCGTTGTGATATTCTTGATGCAAAGAACCACTCATCCACAGGAGATACAAACCTTCGAAGCAACGTCTCCATGATGTATACAGATAACGTGTTTTCGCTGCTGGAATATGTCGGTTTTAGAAACATGTTTCCGAGAGGAATAACTATCCTATATAGCAATAGACAAGATAATAGTCTTGGGGGACATGAAAAACATGACCCCGAAAAAAAAGGCAGGTTTTCCCGATCGAGAAGAAGTTGGCAGCGATTGAGTGGAATCTGGAATTGCTGAAGGCGTCAGCGGGGATCACGCGCACTCCTCTAAGGACTTTGAAGAGTATGGTTCAGGCTTCGGTCGTGGTGCCGACTCGCAACATGTTAAGGGAAATCGTTGATTCCCCATCTTCCCTAAGAGAGAAGCTCGGCAAGGTCTACACGCAGCGTCCCGAAGCTTTTAGATACACGTTTTAATTGACACTCTTACGAATAGACCATCTCTTGATTCTTCGGGTGTTCGGAAAAAGCCTATGTACGCATTGGAACACAATGCTTCTGCAGTATGAAGACTCGCATAGGGTCTTGGGCGGTTGAGCGGATGCAAGTAGAAAATAGAGACGATGCCAAACGCAGAATAATCTTTCACGTTGACATGGACCAATTCTACGCCGCAGTGGAAGAGCGTGGGCATCCGGAATTGAAGGGGAAGCCCGTCGTTGTCGGAGCTGACCCTAAGGAGGGAAGAGGGAGAGGGGTCGTGAGTACTTGTAACTACGAGGCAAGAAAATACGGCGTACGGTCGGGCATGCCCATCTCGCGTGCTTGGAAGCTCTGTCCTCAAGCCGTGTACTTGCAGCCCAACTTCAAGCTCTACATCCAGACTTCGTCTCGAATCATGGAGATTCTGCGAAAATACGCGGACAAGTTTGAGCAGTGGGGGCTCGACGAGGCTTTTCTGGACGTTAGCCAGAGAGTAAACAGTTTTGAAGAGGCGAGAAAGTTGGCTGAGGCTGTAAAGTGCGAGGTTTACGAGAAGGAGAGGCTCACTTGTTCCATCGGTGTGGGTCCCAACAAGCTCGTAGCTAAGATTGCCAGCGACTTTAAGAAGCCCGACGGTTTGACGGTTATCATGGAAAGTGAGGTGGAACGTTTCTTGGCTCCGTTGCCCGTGCGAAAATTGCTGTGGGTGGGCAAGAAAACGGAGCACAAGCTGAACGAGATGGGCATTAAGACGATAGGCGATTTAGCAGCTTTCGACGCCTCAGTCTTAACCGAAAAGTTCGGTGTGATGGGAGCTCAGTATCACCTCTCAGCCCGAGGCGTAGATGAGAGCAAAGTCGCCGAAAGAGGCGTGGTCAAGTCTGTGGGCAGAGAAACCACTTTTGAAGAAGACACGGCTGACTACGAGCCCGTCTTCGAAGCGTTAGACAAGCTCAGCGTAGAAATCCACGGGGAACTCGTGGAACGCAAGCTACTCTTCAAGACGGTGACAGTCAAAATCCGCTACGAAAACTTTGAAACCCACACCCATGGGAAGACTTTGTCTTTCTTCACAAACGACCTGCAGAGCATCCAGAAAGCAGTGCGAGAACTCGCTCAGCCCTATCTGGGCAGAGGCAGGAAAGTGAGGCTTGTCGGGGTGAGGGCGTCGAGTCTTATCTCGGGCAAAGAACAGAAGACTCTAGTTTAGCCGACTGAAGGCTTATTTGCGCTCGTGAAAAGAATAGTTCCGATTAAGACGGTGTGCAGCATGAGTTGGCCAACTAAAGAAGACTTGGAAATGCTGGGCAACATACCCAAAGACAAGTTGCTCGAACTGTTTTTCTTGCATATCAAGAACCTCTGGCGAGTTGACGGACTCTACTTCCTCGGGATAGAGGAAAAATTCGGGACAGAGGCGGCTACTGAGATTGACGCGGGCTGCTGGAGAATCATGGGAAAACTCGAGGCTAGGGAATTGAAGGAAACGTTGGACGTGAAGGACAACGATGTTGCAGCCTTGATAAAGACCCTTCGCAACACGAGCTGGGCTCTCTACCAGACCGAGAAAGAATGGGAGGCATTGGCTAAGCAGGGGGTTTTCCGAGTGACACGCTGCCGAACCCAAGAGACGAGGATGAGCAAGGGATTGGGCGAGTTTCCATGCAAACAAGTACGCTTTGGCTATCTTCAAAGCTTTGCGAAGGAGTTTAACCCCAACATAGAAGTCGTGTGCAGAATGTGCCCACCAGACCC
>CAZJAQ010000001.1:0-45539 GCA_964544285.1 uncultured Candidatus Bathyarchaeia archaeon | reverse complement strand
TAATCTCATCTTCTTTGGCAAGTTCTTCATCAGACATCGAAAGGAGACCTATGTACTCCTGAACAGACAGCTTCGTCATCAAGTCAACGTCATCCAGTTTAGAGATGGCGTCCTCCGCTTCTTTGGCGCCGCAGCATTCATTCATTTCCATCTCAAGCTTGGCTAACTGGGTCACGGCTTTTTCGTCGTACTGTATCTTGTAACCCATTTTCTTCAAGGCGTTTAGCGATGACTCTATCTGTTCTCTCAGTGCCTTTGCGCTGCTGGACGTCTTTCCAACGGTGAATTGGAAAGTCTCCGCCGTGGCTTGGTAGTAGCTTTCGATGAGGTGGTCTACGCGCACTTCTCGCGTCACTTCTACCATGCCGCCGTCGACGAGCTTTTTTGTGTGGTGGTAGACCGTCTGCGGGGTGATGTTGAGCTCTTGGGCGATCTGGCTTACAGTCATCTCTTTGGCGCGGAGCAGGAACACTATTTTTCTTCTGGTCTCGTCGGCGAACAGTTTGAATGCTTCGGGGTCGCTTATTACTTTTGTAGCTTTCATGTTTGTTTTCCTCACTATGTATGTGTATGAATGGGTATAAAAGGGTTTTGCTATTAAGACCGATATCTTTATAAGATACGGTCATCTTAGTATTAAGATGAACATATTAACAGAAAGATGCACGTGGAGGTGAAAGATGATGTGGAAAATAGGAAGGAAAACCCAAACCCCTCATGCGGGACTAGGGGGCAAACTTGGCGATGCCTCGATCAAAAGAGCCGTAGACCTTGGTGAGCAAGCCTGCGGAGCGTACAGCCCAGCTGAAGAGTGCGACTCCCCAGCAAGCCTTCCAGCACAAGTGACTCATGGTCTGACATACCAGATAGAAGCAGAACGAAAGCGCGCCTTAGCATTAATGTACGCAAGCAGGAGAACCCCTTGCATGTAATCTCCTCTCCTTTTTCTCTTCTCTTGAACGCTTGTCCCTTATGTTTTTGTTATCCCTTGGAGTCAGATAATGCGAGACGCCATCATCTGCATCTGTGAGCGAGAGGGTATTCTTTACGAGCGTCTTAGAAGGTGTGAAAACTGTTATACGACGTAGTAGTCGACGACTTTCTGCATGCGCCTCGGCGCCATCTGTTCACTCAGTTTCTTAAGGATGCGAATCATCTGCGGCTGAAAACGAGCAAGGTCAGTAAGCGTCACCAGCCCCATTAACCGTCCGTCTTGAACCACGGGAAGCTTCTTTATCTTCAGCTTAAACATCAGCTTGGCGGCTTCTTCCAAGTCCATGTCTGGCTCCACTACGATGAGGGGCTTAGACATCACAGCTCCCACTTTCGTCGTTTTCGGGTTCCTTGCGTCGCTCAACACCCTTTTCAACAAGTCCCGCTCGGTCAGTATGCCGTTTGCTTTTCCATCTTTGGTTACGATGAGGCAGCCTATTTCAAACTTGTTCATGATGTCGGCTGCTTCCTTCACGGTCGACTTCTCGTCCACGGTGATTACTTCTTTCACCATCACGTCTTCAACTTTCAAGGACATAAACTCAACCACACCTAATATTCTACACCCGAGATATAAACCAGAAGAGATTCGCCGTGGCTTCTCTTTAGGCTTTGTCTCTGCGAAAAAAGACAAACACAGGCAGGGTGCAGATTCTGCCCTCGACAACGAACGAAAAAACATCAGGCTGAATGAAACCGAGAACGAATTTCTGCATATTAGTGTATAGTTTTATTTAGGAGCAACCTTGTAGTCAGAGACGGTGTTAACACATGCCCCTAAAAACCGTGGAGATAAGTTCCAACGTCTTCTGGGTCGGCATAGAGGATTGGAACCGCAGAGTCTTCGACGCCTTCATCCCACTGCCCTACGGCACATCCTACAACTCATACCTAGTCCTGGGCAAAAACAAGACAGCACTAATCGACACAACCAACCCAGGTTTTGAAGAAACTCTCCTCACAAAAATCAACCAAACCTTGCCTGCAGAAAAAATAGACTACGTGATAATGAACCACGCCGAGCCCGACCACGCTGGCGGAATCCCCGCAATCATGAAAGTTGCCAAGAATGCGAAGCTCGTTGCAACCAAGCTCGGCGCTAACATGGCTGAAGTGTTCTTCGACGTGCCGGCTGAGAGGAGAATGGTCGTGAAAGAGGGCGATACGCTGGAGCTCGGGGGCAAGACTTTGAGGTTTATCGAGGCTCCTTGGCTGCATTGGCCCGAGACCATGTTCACTTTCGACGTTGAAGACGGCATTCTGTTTCCATGCGACTTCTTCGGCGCCCACTTGACTTCGGACAAGCTTTACGCCGACGAGGTAGGCGCGCTGCTGCCGCCTGAAGCTAAGCGGTACTACGCTGAAATCATGATGCCCTTCGCCGCGTCAGCCCAAGAAGCCCTGGACAAAGTGAAGCCCTTGAACCCGAAGATGATTGCTCCCAGCCACGGACCCGTGTACCGAAACCCTCAGCCCATCGTCGAGGCTTACGAAAAATGGACACGGGGACCCTTAGAGAGGAAAGTCGTGGTCGTCTATGTATCAATGTGGGGAAGCACGCAAGCCTTGGAGAGGACGATTACTGAGACAATTTCGTCCGAGGGCGTGGAAGCAGTGCCCTACAACCTCACAGTCGCCGACATCTCCCATGTGCTCAGGGATTTGGTGGACGCGAGCGCCGTCGTCATCGGCACGCCCACAGTCCTAGGCGGAGCCCACCCCCTGGCAGTGTACGCAACTGAGCTCGTCGCTTCCTTCGACATCAGGGGAAAAGTTGCGGCTGTCTTCGGCTCCTTCGGCTGGGGCGGTGGAGCAGCGAGGCGGATAAAGGCACATTTGGAACAAGGCGGCTTCGAAGTTGTTGATACGCTGGAGATTCGCGGACCTCCGAAGGCTGAGCACGTGGAAAAAGCCGTTGCTTTGGGTAGGGCGGTTGCGAAGAGAGTAAAGGAGAAAGCCTAGCTCAAAAACAAGTTGCAGAACACGTACGCCCTATTTTCCCAACATGCCACGTAACCCATCTATCACCCTTTCAACGTGGCGGGCGGTCGGTATCTTAGCCAACTCGAATTTTTCCGGTTTTCTGCTAAGCGGGCGAGTGGCGTCTATGCCCATCTTCGTCGTCTCGCCCGACTCTTGGTCTGCGGAAGGGTCTAACGTGGAGCCTCGAGCCTTTGGAATGACGATTAAGTCTTCGCTCGCTTGGAAGCGCGTGGCAACTGCCCATTCCACCTCTGCTGGACTGTAGACGTCTATGTCGGTGTCGACGACTACAGCGTGCTTGAGACTCGGATGCGCAGCAAAAGTGGCCATTAAAGCGTTCTTGGCGTCTCTGTCCTTCTGCTTCTCGATGGAGACGATGGCGTGGAGCCAGCCGCAGCCGCCGTAGCTGAGGTTAACCGCCTTGACCTTCGGCACAGTGTTGGCAACCGCTTCCCAAATCTTCACTTCTCGAGGTAATCCCATCAAAAGCTTATGCTCGCATCCAGAGGGTAAGAGGGCTTGATAGACTGCGTCTTTGCGTCGCATTACACCGACTAATTCGATGACGGGTTGTTTTCTTTGGATGTCGTAGGTGCCTGTTATGTCGACGAGCGGTCCTTCCAAAACCTCTTTTTGAGTCGACATGACGCCTTCTAAGACGTATTCGGCTTCTGCGGGCACGTAGACGTCTACGTGTTCGCATTTCAGCAGGTTAAGCTTACCCTTGAGCAACGTGTTGGCTACTCCATATTCGCTGATGCCGAAGGGCACCATGGCGGTGGCTGCCATCGAGACCGCTGGGTGCAACCCTATGGAGATGGCTACCTCTAAGTCTTGTTTTGCTTTTTTCGCTATACTCCAGAGTTCGTAGAGATGGCGGGGTACGAGTCTGATGGCTAGATGTTTATCGTCAAGCGTTTGGAGCCTATGTATTGAGACGTTCTCGATCTTCTTGTCTGGGCTGCGTGCTGAGGCTATGGCTGAGGTGATGTATGGTCCCGCGTCTTTCTCGAAATGGGTTAAGATTGGGATTTTGGACAGTTGCGGCTTTTCCGCCACTTCCTTCACTGGACCGTCTTCGACGATCTTTGGTTTGGTTGGTGAACTCCAAGCAGCAGTCAGACAATTGTATAGTTTCTCTTTTCCAACCTGTAGGGCTCTGCAGAGCCTCTCTCTTGTTCCGCAAACGTTTGCAACGACTTTTGTCTCGCAGTCCTTGACGTTGTCGAAGAAGAGCAGCGGTCCTTCTTGGTCGAAGACTTTGATTATGGAGGAAAATTCGAATCGTGGCGAAACCCTCTCCCCTACATGCAACACGTCCCGTTCTTTCTCGGTTTCTTTGAGGAAGCTTCGCAGGCTCATGTTCTAACGCTCTCCCCTTCAAAATGCTCCTGCCCAGCTTTGCTCATCGTGGTGACTTTGTCGAAGAGCTTCATGAGAAGCGGGGTTGCTTCGGCTTCGCTAATGGTTCTGAGGTGTATGGAGACTAGGCCTATCTTGCCAGTCTTGGCGGCGAGGTGTTCAGCCAGCATGCGTGCTGTTGTGGTGTTTCTGTCGCCTAGGAGCACTGAAGAAAGGAGTGGTTGAGTTATTATCTCGGTGGTTGGCGGAATCGATGCCGCTAGAGTGCCAAGTTGGTCTTCGGCTTCGCTGAGGAAAACCAAAACCGCGTTCTTCGTCTCAATGTAGATGGCTAGAAATCGCATGTTTTTCTCTGAGATTTCTTCCTTCACAATCGTCGCTCGTGCCATTCAAGGTTCACCGTGTCATAATTAGCTCTACACAACCAGTATTTAGTGTTTAGTTAGGATAGTTTGAAGAGGAAGGGGGGAATCTTGTGCTTATTCGAGCCTCTTTATCACGTGGTATCCATACTTCGTCTTTACGAGGGGTGAAAGCTGTCCTTTCTCTAAGGCGAAGGCAGCAGTCTCGAATTCCTTGACCATTACTCCTCTGTCGAAGGTTCCGAGGTCTCCGCCCCGTTTTCCCGAGGGACAGAGTGAAACTTCTTTGGCCATGTTGGCAAACTTTTCTCCCTTCTTCAACCGCTCCAAGACTGCGTTTGCTTCTTTCTCCGTCTTGACAAGGATGTGGGCGCAGTGAACTTTGTCTGGCATAAAGGATAATTGCACGAAACCGTTTATAAGGTTCTCCCAGTGCTTCAGCGATGCTGCTTAAAATGGTGACATGCAACACAACTCAGACGAGGGCAAACAAAATCTTGGAAGTGCTCCGAAAAGAGTCTAAGCTGCCAGACTGGAGAGGCAGAGCGAGAAACCCCTTCGAAACGCTGATTGTCACCGTGATCTCTCAGAACACAGCAAGCAGAAACACGGCTAGAGCCTTCGAAAACCTCTCGAAGCAGTTTGAGATAAGCCCCGAAGCCCTCTCGAAGGCCAGCATAGAGGGAATTGAAGAAGCCCTCAAAGTGGCGGGGTTGTACCGCAACAAAGCAAGAACCATCAAAAAGCTTGCCAACATCGTCCTAGAACGTTTTGGTGGCTCTCTCAACTTCATCTTCGAGACACCTCTCGAACAAGCCCGCGAAAAACTGCTTGAACTGCCTGGTGTGGGACCGAAGACCGCTGACGTTGTGCTCCTTTTCAGCGCACAGAAACCCACTTTGCCCGTGGATACCCACGTGAACCGAGTTACTAAACGCCTAGGGCTTGTAGACGTGAAAGCCAATCATGAAGAAGTTAGGAGAGGGCTTCAACAGCTCTTCGACCCCGAAGACTACTATGCTGTCCACGTCTTGCTGATCTTGCATGGAAGAAGGTTCTGCAGGGCGAGGAACCCCTTATGCTCTCGATGCCCATTTAACCAATGGTGCCCATCCAGACGAGACGAAGACTAGTTCCACAAGTTCGCCGTGCCGGTTTCTCTGCATTCTTCATCGAGTTTCACGTTGCCAACGCGTATAGTTACAACGTCTTGAGCCACTGGCGTGGACACCTTCGTTACTTTCCTTCGGTAATCGATTTCGCATATAACGCCTAGACCCAGAAACTTGTTTTCCTTATTGTGCAATCCCGCGATCAAGCCTTTTTCATCGCCCTTCCAAATCACCTTGATTTTTTTCTTGAAGACCTCCTCAGCCTTCCTGAGTCGCTCAAAATCGAGTCTCTGGGTTTGCTTTATGACTATCCAGACAGCGTTAACGGTTTCTTCGCAGAAAACTGGGCGAATTCCCAGAGTTTCCTCTATCCTTCTCAACCGCTCATCTGTGAGAAACAGCGAGGGAGCAGAATGTATTCCCTCTATCTTAACCCAGTTAAGTGGGAAAGCCTCTACTTTCGAGTTTCTAAGGTATTTTTTGTACCCCAGTTCGCGAAGCGCCTTCCGCTTTTCCTTATCACGCTTCCTTACTGCAGTAGAGGGCTCAACAGTCAAGACTGAAACTTTTTCAAGCTTGGAAAGTATCGGTAAAAGCGCCTTCTCCTGCTCTATCCCCACGACTACGCTGGGCGCAACCGCTTCGACTAACATAACCTTGTACCGGACAGCTTCTTCTCCGTCAACCCAACCGTCAGTGTTTACTACCAAAAAGTCTCTACTTCGCAGCACTCGGTTTCTGAAGTTGAGGATGCAGTTGACAACGTATTCTTCTGCCCCTCCTGGGCTCGTGTAGCCAACAAAACCCACGTCATCAGCTTTGACGTGAAACAGGTCTTTAACGGGTTTTTTGACGTAGGCTAAGCCTATCGTGGTAGGCGGTCCTATATCTGATTGTCCCAAGTCGGCGTCGATTATGGCTACAGCGCGCTGGGCTTTGAGGGCTGTGTTAGCTAAGAATGTGCAGAGACTCGTCTTTCCAGAGTCTACCTCGCCCATGATCATAACGACCGTCGGTTTTTCTAGGGCAAGGATTTCTCCTGCTGCCTTCTGCCAAGACATGGGAACCGTGTTTCCTTCAGACTCTTCCACTTCCGAGTCTTTGCCATGAGTCATTTCGAAGGATGCTTCTTTCTCGACGTAGAAAGGTGCGCGTTTTCCGTCTCTAATTACGATCGTCTCCCCAACGCTTAAGGGTGCGCCGAGGATTTCTGCTCCTCCAGAAACTAGGCGGACTGAGGCTGGACCGTTGACGAGGAGAGTTTTGTCGGCTTTGACCTCTTTAATCATTGCATCTTCCTTCTGAACAACGCTTTGCCTTGTCTTTGACCGATTCTTATGGCGGAGCTTACGTCTCTTCTTCCCCTTCTATGAGAATTTTCACCTAGAAATCTGCTCGTTCCTTCTTCCCTCACACTTTCGACGACTACGTTTTCAGGGAGGACGTCGCTTAGGTGGCGTAAGAGTTCTTCTGCGTAAGGCGGAGCCCCATTTCCGATTCTAACAGTCATGCGGGAAGCGGGTATGCGATTCAAAACATCCCTTACCGCGCTCACAGTTTCGCTTACGCTCGTACAGGTTCTAGTCTCTAGGATGCTGCCGTCTCCGAGAACCGCGAAGCCGAAATTCTGGCCTGGGTCGACTCCTACTACGAGGCTTTCGTACATCCTCTTCCCTCTCACCACCCTGATTGCCTCGTCTACTACCTCCACGGGGTTTCTGTCCTCTTCATATTCTAGTACATTTTCATGCGTTATTTTTGACCGTTCCTTCTTCGTCGTTATAACCACTTTCACGTCTATGGGAATCGCTTCGTCTGGTTTTAGGCTTAGAAAAGACGCGTTCCTGTTTTTAAGCTCGTTAACTAGGAGGTAGTAGGCTTTTCCGGAGACTGTTGCTACGGCGATTTTTGCTTTCATGGGTTGGTCCTTTGTGTTGAGATAGTGAACGTAGACAAGGTTATTAATTTTTGGCGTTATTAATTCGTTTCACATGTGAGTATCCTTTGCAGAGGATTATTCCCACGGGTTGCGGTTCGCTGGACGAGCAGTTGAGAGGTGGATTGCTAGAGGGAAGTATGGTGCTCGTTTACGGAGAGGCTGAAACCGGGAAGACAACCTTGGCTATCCAATGCTCCGTCAACTGTGCAAGGATGGGCTACAAGACACTGTTCATAGACTGCGAAAACACTTTCTTCCCTCGCCGCATGGCGCAAATCGCCTCCGACGACTTCGAAGACATCGCACCTCAAATCATCTTGATGAAGCCTGAAAGTTTCGAGCAACAAACGGTAGTCATCGATAGGCTAAACGAGTACGTGAGCGAAAGAGTAGGACTTATCGTAATAGACACCATCACAGGGCTCTACCGTGAGAAACTCGGAGATGACATGAAAGAAACGTTTTCTCTGAACAGGGAATTGAACCGTCAGATGGCTTGCTTAGCCCAAATCACTAAGACTCAGAAGGTGGCATGCCTTGTCATCAGCCAGGTGCGAAGCGTAGTCTTCGAGGAACACGAAATGGTGCAGCCTGTAGCCACGAGAGTCTTGAAGTTTTGGGCGGACACAACCATAAGTCTCAAGCCGACAGCGCAAACAAACGTAATCAAAGCCACAGTGGAAATGCACACGGAGAAAAAACCCGTCAAGACAATTTTCTTGAAGATTGAGGAAAAAGGTTTACACGATTATAGAGTATAAACTTCGAAAAGGAGAACGACTGGAGGATGTCGCTGGAACTGGTTGCAGAATCGCTGATGTTCATTTTCCCAGCCTACAGTGCCAACGCGGTTCCAGTTGTTTTCGGCGGGGGAAAACCCATTGACTTTGGAAAAAACCTCAGGGATGGTCGACCGATTTTTGGCGCTCACAAGACTTTCAGAGGATTCTTAGCGGGGCTGGCTGTTGGAACGCTGGTCGGTGTGGGAGAAAGCTATGTTTTTAGTAAGTATAACCCGTTGCTGGGTTTCTGGCTCTCCCTGGGTGCTTTAATGGGGGATTTATGCGGCGCCTTTGTTAAACGGCGACTAGGACTCGCTCCAGGCGCTTTTTTTCCAATAATCGACCAGATTGACTTTGTTTTGTTCGCCCTGCTTTTCTCTATTCCATTCTCTCCTCCAACGCTTCCCATGGCTTTGACCATTCTAATTATCACGATACCCATACACCTTCTAACGAATCTTCTAGCATACTGGGCGCACGCGAAAAAGAAACCGTGGTGACTTTCTATCCTTCAAATGGCCTAAGCTTAGCTGGGAAAAGGTAGAACTCCACCAGCACCCATCCGATTAGCAGAAGAACTAAGCCTAGCAACAGCATGGTGAATGCTTCTCGCGGACTGTAGGCGTATTTTGTGCTCTGGTACATCAAGACCAACCCCACAATGCCGAGGGAGTATAGAATCATAGAGGCAACGCTTTCGCCCAAAAGTTGTTCGTTTAGTCCTTGGGGATAGTAGGGTATGATTCTTCCGCCACTTACAAACGCTACGACGGGGCGTTCGATAACGTCGTAGATGCCTCCTCCGAGGAGAAAGACCGAAACCGCTACGACTACGCTTGCAAGAATAATGGTTGAGGGCTTAAGCGTTACCAGTTTCCAGTAAGCCTTCTGGAGGTAGTAGGAAAGTGATGCGGCGCTTTTTCTGGCTTTGCGAGACACTGCTTTCTTAGCTCCTAGAGTTAAGCATGGTTTTCTTCCCTATATGCGTTCCCACAATCTACTTAAATTTTCCCTTTTCTTATGCAACGCATTTTACACTTTCTGAAACACCTACTAGACAGATAGAAGAGGGACGGTCTAGGCATAACGCGCCGCCCACGCGCAAGAAGATAACCTTATACAAAACCCAGCTTTTCCTCTTTGACAGTGGAAACATTGTACAAGTTCATTCTCTACTACGAGCAGAAAGCTTCATACAATGATAGGATAAGACCGATGACCGAAACTTTGGAAAAAATGCGGAAAAAGTGGAACGTTGACTTCAGCATCGTAGAGACAGAAACACTGCGGTCAGCGCAACTCGAAAGAATTAAAACCGACATACGCAGCATCCAACCCCAAACCAGAGGAAAAATAGTAAGCGCCAAAAACAAAGTCTTGCCCTTCTCCAAAAGCAAGAACCTAAACACAACAAACACGCCCATCCTAATCTTATACCACGACGAGAGACCAGTCAACGTTTACCCCCACATGCTTGGAACAGCATACTTCGAAATAGAAACTCAGCTTGAGAGCATTCTGGAAAGCGGTCCAGAAGCGCACATGACGGCGATGGGCCTCTTAGAAGAGCCTATACAAAAAATCCTCGCAGACGACCCTTCAATTCTGGAGAAAGGAATGCGGTTCAAGGAAGCGAACAAGGACGTGGGTTTTGGCGTGGCAGACGTTCTTCTTCAAGACGCAAAGGGCAAGATGGTGGTTGTGGAGATAGAAACAAGAGCAACCGAAGCGGCGGTTGCCCAAGTGTCGAGGCTTGCGGCAGGCTACGCAGCACAGAACGGGCTACTTCTAGACAACGTGCGAAAGATTATTCTCTGTCAACATTTCGACGAGAAGACTGCGAAAGCCTGCAGAGGAGCTAACGTTGAACTCTACAAGTTAGCCGCAGAGAAAATTTGTTAAATCTGTCGTTGTTAATACAGAAGACTAGCATAGCGTGATAATCGATGACTACAAAAGAAATCATGAGCATAGCCCTAAGCCTCGTGGGCTTCGACTCGATTCCAGCCGACAGCGCCATATACGTCGAGGGAAAGACCATCAAGAAGGTTCTGTTTGGGATAGACGCAGACGTGCCAGAGCTTCTCCTCGCAAAAGAGTTGGGCTACGACGCTGTAATCTCTCACCATCCTAAAGGAGGCTTAGCCGTCATCAATTTTCACCAAGTTTTCGGAAGGCATATCCAGCAGATGGTAGATGCGGGCATTCCCAAACATGAAGCGGGGGAGGCTGTTCGCAGCAAGATGAGGGCTTTGGAGGTGGAGATGCACACCAAAAACTACGGCCATGCAGTAGACGTGGCGAGGCTTCTGAAATTACCCTACATGAACATCCACACGCCGCTGGACGAGTTGGGAAGAAGGATAATGGCTCAGAAAATCAAGCAGGAAACTGGAAAAGACTCTACAGTTGGAGACGTTGTTTCAGCCCTCAAGAGGCTGCCAGAATTCAAGAACGCAAAAACAGACGTCGAGATACGCCTAGGAAAACCTGCGAACCCTGCTGGAAAAACCGTAGTATCCCACGGCGCTGGCACAAACGGAGGCTTCGAAATCGCGAGAACGTACTTCAAACATGGAATAAACACGCTGATTTACATCCATATTAGCCCTTCAGACCTTGAAAAACTGAAAGCCGAGGGTGTAGGCAATCTCATAATCACTGGGCACATCGCAAGCGACTCGGTGGGAATAAACCCGTTCATCAGAGAACTAGAAAACCGAGGCATTTCAGTGACTAGGCTGGGAATAGTGCCTCCCTAGAGAGGCTGAAGCCAAGATGAAGCTTCTATATGGTGAAAGTAGATGAAGTTAGCTCGCTTCTCTAACTCAAAAAGAAAGTCCTACGGAGTTCTAGAAGAGAACAGAATAATCTGCCTACCCATTCTGGCGAAGACGCTTGGACAGTCTTTCCCGTCCACTCTTGAGGCTCTGATCTCGCAAGGTACAGGAGAAACCCGAATAGAGCATTTAATTCAAAGCGCAAAGGCAGAAATCGAAGAAGCAGCATTCCCACTCAGCGACGTAAGACTGCAAGCACCCATAAAGAAGCCTCCGAAAATCATCTGCCTAGGCTTAAACTACAAGGACCACGCTGCTGAACAGGGGAAAACCCCGCCCGATGAACCCATGATTTTCATGAAACCCCACACAACCATCATAGGTCCAGACGAAAACATCGTCAAGCCTTCCTTCGTGAAGCAGCTTGACTACGAAGCAGAACTCGCTATTGTGATGGGAAGGAAAGCTAAGGGTGTCTCTGTCGATGAAGCCTCAGCGTGTATTTTTGGATACACCGTTCTCAACGATGTCTCTGCGCGGGACTTCCAGTTCAAGGATAAGCAGTGGACGAGAGGAAAAAGCTTCGACACCTTCGCACCCACGGGTCCATGCATCACAACTGCTAACCAGATAAAAGACCCGACCAACCTGCGGGTTCGCACGTGGGTCAACAAGGAGTTGAGGCAGAATTCCACTACGGCTAACATGGTGTTCAACATCTTCGAAATCGTGCATCACCTAAGCCGTGTAATGACGTTGGAGCCATGCGACATAATAGCCACGGGCACTCCGGCTGGTGTTGGGTTCGCCATGAAGCCTGAGCCCAAGTTCTTGAAGGAAGGCGACGTCGTGGAGTTAGAAATAGAGGGTGTTGGTGTTTTACGGAATAATGTAGTTGAAGAAGCAAGCACGTTTTATGGATAAGTTTAAGGCATCCATAATACATTAGTCGACTTGTCTGAGGAGACCTAGGTGGTATTCCAGCTAACTCAAGAAGAAGGCGAGTTCCTAGTCAAGCTTGCCCGAAAAACCGTGAAGACGTATTTTGAAACGGGCAAACTAATAAAGATGCCAAAAGACACTCCTGCCAAACTGAAGCAACGGTGTGGGGTTTTCGTCACGATAAACACTCTTGAACGTGGGAAGAAGGAATTGAGAGGTTGTATAGGTTATCCATACCCGAACACCATGCTTGCGCAAGCGGTGGTAGAATGTGCCGTGAGTTCTGCAACTCAAGACCCACGGTTTTATCCTCTCTCCCAGAAAGAACTTGACCACGTTGTCTTTGAAGTCAGCGTCCTAACGCCCCCCGAGCCAGTAGACGTGGATAACCCGAAGAATCTTCCGTCGAAAATTAAAGTAGGCGAGGACGGTTTAATCGTCGAAAGCGGGTTCTGTAAGGGTCTCTTGTTGCCCCAAGTGCCCGTAGAATGGAACTGGGACGAAGAAGAATTCCTCTGCCAATGCTGCATAAAAGCTGGCTTGCCCCCAGACAATTGGCTTATAAAGACGACAAAAATCCATAAATTCCAAGCGATAGTTTTCGAGGAAGGAGCACCCAGAGGCAAGATAAAACGGAAGGAACTTGGCGGGAAATAAACTCATGCGAGTCCAATTTGCGCCCAGTGGTGTCGGTCTCGGGCATGCGGGTCGATGCGTTCCTATCGCACGAGGCTTGCAGAAGAGAGACAAAGAGACTGAGGTTCTTTTTTCAACGTACCTAGACGCTGTAAGATATGTTCGCCAAGAAAAATTCCGGACGGTTGAAGTTCCACCAATGGACTTCAAGGTCAAACCCGACGGAACCGTGGACTTTAGAAGAACGGCAATGAACCCAGGTCCCTTCGTTGCTCCTTTCAATTTTCTGGAACAAGTAGGCAGGGAGATTGAGATAATGGAGACCTTTGAACCCGACGTTGTTGTGTCGGATTCGAGGGCTTCTCCCCTAGTTGCTGCGCTATTGTTAGGAATCCCAACTGTATGCATACTTAACCAGTTTCAAGTCATAATTCCAAGAAAGACTCACCATTTACACCTCGCCAAATTCGCAGACGCCATAACCCTCGCTCTTATTGGAAGGATTTGGACGACAGGAGTCAAGGTGTTGATTCCCGACTTTCCGCCACCTTACACCATTTCTACGGGTAATCTACGTGTCCCTAAAGGTTATAGAAAGAAAATAAAGCTCATCGGCCCGATTCTACCCGTCCGTCCAGATGCTTTGCCCTCGAAGAAAGAGCTGCGAAGAAAACTTGGTCTGCACGATGAAAAGCTCGTAATTTTTGCGCCCATCAGCGGTCCTTTGAAAGAACGAGCTTATCTTATCAGCACCCTTCAGAAGATTTTTGCAGATTTCCCGGATGAATATCAAGTAGTTATGTCGTTTGGATATCCAAAATCCAACGCAGCTCCCGTTCGGTATGGTAATTTTGCGGTTTTCAGATGGGTTGCCAACCGCTTTGAATACTTGAAGGCATGCGACATCGTGGTCTCTCGGGCGGGTCACGGAACAGTACTACAATCGATGTGCTACGGCAAGCCAGCCATCCTCGTTCCCACACCCAGCCACACTGAACAATTTAACAACGCCAGAAAAGCCGTGGCGCTTGGTGCTGCTCGGATGATTGAACAAGAACAACTCAGCAAAGAGACGCTTCTTTCCACCATAAACGAAATCATGAAAGACGGGCGTTTTGCAGAAAGAGCCATGGAAATTCAGGAAAAGGTTTCAGCCGTAAACGGGTTAGAGACGGCTATCGAAACAATCATCGAGGTAGCTGAAGGAGGGTAGGATGTGTTTTTGCCCAAACGAGTCTTAGAAGAAAAACTGCGTAGGTTTCTGGAGGAGGATGTTGGACAAGGCGACGTGACCACTAGCCTCACAGTCCCAGAGAACACGGTTGTTGAAGCAAAAGTCGTAGTTAAAGAAGAGGGCGTAGTAGCTGGGATAGAAGAAGCCTTAGTCTTGTGTGAAAGCCTCAACCTACGAGCGTTTGCCTTATCGTCTGATGGTGATCGAGTTAAGGCTAAAACTCCCATACTGCGCATTGTCGGAAACGCTCGCACCATTCTCTCTGTAGAGCGCACTCTTCTCAACATACTCTCCAGAATGAGTGGCATAGCAACCATGACAAACCGTCTAGTGGGCAAAGTTAGAGCCGCTGGCTACAATACTCGTGTTGCCTGCACGAGAAAAGTCGCCCCAGGACTCGGCTATTTTGACAAGAAGGCGGTTTTCCTCGGCGGCGGCGACACCCACAGGCTACATCTTGACGACTTGGTTTTGATTAAGGACAACCACATAAAAATCGTCGGCAGCACAGCCAAGGCAGTGAGGAAAGCATGTGAGGCTGTTTCTTTTTCCAAGAAGATAGAGGTTGAAGTGACGTCTGTTGAAGACGCTCTGGAAGCAGCGAAAGCTGGTGCCGACATAGTTATGCTGGATAATTTCTCTCCTGCAAAAGTAAAGGAAACAATGTATAGGCTAGAGAAAGAAGGGGTGAGAAGGAACGTGTTGGTTGAGGCAAGTGGCGGAATCGCCGAGAAGAACATCCTCCAGTACGCGGTGTCTGGCGTTGACGTCGTGAGCGTCGGCGGAATCACTCACAGCCCAAGGGCGTTAGACATGAGCCTTGAAGTCACTAAAGTTAGAAAAACGAAATAAAGGATTATTTATCGAGTTTAGAAACTCAGGCGAGAGAGGAGGTGCTTATGTTTATTAGAGCCCATTCGAACACGGCTGAGAGCAACAGAACAGAAGCACAGATTGTGACGAGTATGCAGGTCCTCGCAGCCTCTTTTTTGCCACGACCTCGCAGTATCTGCGCGAACCAGACGAAGCTTTGAGCCATGGCAACAGAGTAAACCCCAATCTCGAGCCAGAAAATAGGCACTAAGAAAAGAACCAGGAAAGTAACAATCGGCGGAACACCCTGAGCAACACTGATCGTAGTGATGACCGTCCCCGTCGAGAAGAGGACAATGCCACCCCAAATCGGCCCAACGACGGGAACAAACATGACAAGCGTGTGGATGAGGTTGTTTCCGAAGATGAAGCGCACGTCGTTGGCTCGGTCGAGTTCTCCCTGGATTTCTTCTGAGAGTCTCTCCGCATCCGACTTGCTGATTTGGAAGGCAAATACTCCGACAGCCATAACAATCAGAGCCCCAACCAAGAAAATTGCGGTAATCAGGATTCTTGTACGCATGTTGAATCGTATGGTTTGAAGTTTCTCCATGATGCCAGTCATTTAGCCACGTCCTTTGGAGCTATCTTTAGCGCTCGGAACCCTCTGGCACTGGGATTCAGCACGTCTTCTATTCTAACTGCTCCTAAGACTCCTTTGGCGTCTTCTGCGTGCCCCGCGATGTCATGTTCACCGGCGATGAGCGAATGCATCGTAACGTGGTCTTGGGTGAATCTCGCGTAGCATTTGGAGGGCAACCCCAGAATCTGCTCTTTACCTTCTTTCAAAGCCTTCTCGCAGGCATAAAGAATCGCATATGCCCCAGTGGTCAACTCTGCGATTCTCACGGGGACGCTCTCTTTCCCAATTGCCAGCACGTCTATGCTGTAAACCCGTTTGATGTCGGTTGCCAGCTTTCTTATCTTTGGCAGAATTTTCAACACGTGACTACGGGCTCTTCCTGTAAGCTGAACCGGAGAAATCTCTTCTACCAACATCCCACCCATGGACATGTCTAAGTGAACCACGTCGGCTTTAGCCTCCTTCAGCAACGCTCGACACAGCTCGAGTTCGTGAATAATCAAAGCATGCCCAGTCTCCACTGGAGCGAAAATTGGCTCGGCTAAGAACTTGCTTGCTTCTCTGTAAGGTGGTTCCACGAGAACGGTAGCTGCAGCAACAATTCTCAGGGGTTCAAAGCGAGCGTTAAGTATGGCCGCGCCAGAGTCTGCTGCAACGACCTTCAATCGCTCACACTCCAAACCCTACATACTGCTGTGCACATTTAACCCTTAACAAAAAACAACAGCAGATAAAGAACTTAAAGGGGTCATTATCTTTTTTTTGAGCCTATTCCGAGAACGAAAATTTCAGCGCTCTTGGCTCGACTGGCTTCTGGCTTAATTATTTCGACTCTTACAAAATGCTGCTTAACTTCTTCGACGAAGTCTTGGAACATGTCGCCTTGAAACACCTTCACGAAGAAGTTTCCGCCGTCTTTAAGAAGGTTCAAAGCAATCCGTAAAGACTCGCGAGCCAAGTCTACTTGCCGAGCATGGTCAACTTCCCATACTCCTGAAATGCTTGGCGAAACGTCAGAAATGACAGCGTCGGCTGAGGCGGGTAAAATCCGCTCAATCTGCTTTTGTGTTTCAGAATCAGTTATGTCACCGACTATAGTGTGAACGTTAGCCGCTTCCAAGGGCTTGACTTTTTTTAGGTCAACTCCCAAGACGAAGCCTTCTTCCCCCACAATCTCTCGAGACACTTGCAGCCACCCACCTGGAGCGGCTCCCAAGTCGACGACAACGTCACCTTTCTTCAAAAAGCGATATTTCTTTACTGCTTGCAGAAGCTTGTAGGTCGCTCGGGAACGATATTTTTCTTCTTTAGCTTTTCTATAATAATAGTCGCGTTTTCTCTCTCTTACCCATGCTTTGGGCAAACTCAACTGTCACCCTGCACGCCAGCGTCTCTTCGGATTAGGTTGCCGAGCCACTCAGTGAGTTTCTCGCAATCGTTCGGTGAGACGGCACCGTAGGCGCCGCATCGCATGCTTTCGAGGCAAGTTAGGCATGGACAATCTATTATCGAATTTATCGAAGCGGGCTTCCTCTTTGGATACAACCTGTAAGTCCAACGTCCCTCGAAAAGTTCACGTTCACGTCTTATGAGACCCTTGTTCTCCAGTTTAATAGCTACCCGAGAGCCCTCCCTGCTGCTGGCGTCGAACTGACGCCACAAGTCTGATTGAAGCACCCCCCCGTCGGTGGTGTTGGCGATGTACCGCAGAGCTTTGTGCTCTAGATCGCTGCGCTTAGGCATTATTTGACTTCCTCAAACCTTCATTATAGATATGGTGGTCTAAGGATAAAAATATGTATGTAAGAACAAAATCTGGCTGCGTTAAAGTAGACTGGAAAGTGTTTAATTTATCGATTGCGCATTGCCTATACGGATGTAAGAACGGTTGCAGAGGCATAATTCAACGCAGAAAATCTGTCTCGGCATAGAAGCAACAGCGGACGACTTCAGTGTCGGAATACTAGACTTTGAAGGGCAGGTTCTAGCCAACGTCATCGACGCTTTTATGCCCGAAACAGGTGGCATCCATCCACGAGAGGCTGCGAGGCATCACGCTGAAGTGGCTGGGGAGGTTATTTCCAAGGCTTTTCAGAAGTCGGGCATAAAACCCGTGGACGTTACCATCGTTGCTTTTTCGCAGGGACCAGGCTTGGGACCTTGTCTTCGTACGGGTGCAACTGCCGCTCGAGCCCTGGCATCCTACCTCACCATTCCCCTAGTGGGGGTTAATCACTGCGTTGCCCACATAGAAATCGGCAAACTCGCAACGGGTGCTCGAGACCCAGTTACGTTGTACGTTTCTGGGGGCAACACCATAGTTTCAGCGTTTGACGCTGGACGCTACCGCGTCTTTGGCGAGACTTTAGACATAGCGGTTGGCAATTGCTTGGACGTCTTTGCCAGGGAAGCGGGCTTTCGCCAACGTGAAGGAATGCCCTTCGGCGCTATCGTGGAGAAGCTTGCAGAAGAAGGAAAAACGTTGATTGACTTGCCCTACAGTGTTAAAGGCATGGACTTGTCTTTCAGCGGTCTTCTCACAGCAGTTGTTAAGCTTCTCAAGAGTGGAAAGCACAGGCTTGAAGACTTGTGTTACAGCCTGCAAGAAGTTGCTTTCTCCATGCTCACAGAAGTCACCGAACGTGCCCTGGCACACACGGAAAAAAGCGAGGTTCTTCTAACTGGAGGTGTAGCGGCAAACAAGCGACTGCAAGCCATGCTAAACTCCATCGCCGAAGAACACGACAGCCGTTTCTGCGCCGTTCCGAAACAGTATGCCTTAGACAACGGCGCTATGATTGCTTGGACGGGCATTCTGGCATACAAAAGCGGAGTCACCACGCCCATAGAAAAAAGTTTTGTACGATTGAAGTGGAGACTAGAAGACCTAAACGCCCCATGGGTTGAAGGATAGCATGCTGATCAAGAAGGGAGCAGAAGCCAGCCTCTTCCTCGAAGACTGGCAAGATCGGAAAGTAATTATGAAGCGACGGCTCCCCAAAAAATACAGGCTCCCCGAAATAGACGAAAAAATCCGCACTTACCGAACGATCCACGAATCTCAACTTCTTCACTACGCAAAAGAAGCCGGAGTCCCGACGCCCACGATTTTTTTGGTGGATTTGGCTGATTCGAACATAATAATGGAATTCGTTGAAGGTAAGCAGGTGAAGCAAATTTTGAAAAGTCTATCCTCTGAAGAACGCCGAAGCCTAAGCACACGCATCGGCGAACTTATAGGACGTCTTCACTCCAACGACATTATTCACGGCGACCTAACAACTTCAAACATGATATTGACTCCAAATGGAAGAGTGGTTTTTGTCGATTTCGGGCTTGGAGAAAAATCTGTTGAATTAGAACTGAAGGGCGTCGATCTTCACCTCATGAAACGCGCGTTCCAAAGCGTCCACTTTCACCATGCTGACGAATGTTTCAACGCTGTCTTGGAAGGCTACACTAAAATTGTGGGAGATGAAGTGACGAAAAAAGTATTAGGGAAAATAAACGAGATTGAAAGGCGAGGAAGATACATTTCTGAAAGGAGGAAAGTGGAAGAATGATAAAAAACGTTTGGGGCATAACCCTACCCGTATCCGATCTCAAGAAAGCTGTTGCCTTCTACGAAAAAACTCTCGGGTTCAGCAAGAAGTATGAATATTCTTCGTACGCAGGTTTCCAATGTGGCGGAGTGGAAATCGGACTTCGACCGTGCAGGAAGGAAAAGAGGTATGAAAAGGATGCTTTTTCCGTTGAGTTCTTCGTTGACGACGTAGACGCAACGTATAAAGCACTAAAACTGAAGGGTGTGAACTTCGTCGAAGAACCCCACGACGAGCCTTGGGGTGGAAGAGAAGCAAGCTTCCTCGACCCAGACGGAAACTTGTTAGAAATCGTTCAGATCGACTGGGGAAAATACTTCGAGGTACGCATGAAAGGCACTAAGGCTCCGTGACTTTTATGAGCGAAGTTCTAAAAGGCAGAGTTGCTATCCTCGTAACAGGCAATGTTCACAAATTCTTCGAAGCCCGCCGAATCTTAAGCCAATACAAGATAGCGACTGCGATGCTGAAAAACGTAGATGTGGTTGAAATCCAAGACGATGACATAGAATGTGTTGCAAGGGCGAGCGCCGTAGACGCGGTTAAAAAATGCGACCTGCCTATCGTCGTAGAAGATGCTGGACTGTTAATTGAGGCGTTGAAGGGTTTTCCAGGATCATATTCTTCTTACGTTTATCGAACAATCGCCAATGAAGGCGTCTTGAAGTTAATGGAGAATGTTTCCAACAGAACGGCATGTTTCAGATCAGCCGTTGCTTATCTAGAGCCCGCGATGGATGAACCCTTATGCTTCACCGGCGAGGTTAAGGGAGAGATCGTTAAGGAAAAGCGTGGCGGTCAGGGGTTTGGCTTCGACCCCGTCTTCAAGCCCATCGACTCTTTGAAGACTTTTGCTGAAATGAGCGTCGACGAAAAAAACCAGTTCTCACACCGAGCCCAAGCCTTCCGCAAGTTCGCCCACTGGTACAAGGCGCGTTTTAGGGCTTGAGAAGTTTTAAATATCCGCAATACGTCGTTAAAAGAGCCTTCGGAGGACAAAACTGTTGCCCAAGCAAGAAAAAGGACAATCCCACCAGATACGGCCAGTGAGCAAGCGGCCACCTTCATGGTGTAAGTACGAGCCCGAAGAAGTGGAAGCGCTGGTCATCAAGTTGGCGAGAGAGGGTAATTCAGCCAGCAGGATAGGCGCTATACTGCGAGACCAACACGGCATCCCCTTGACAAAACCCATAACGGGGAAAAGCATCACTCGCATCTTGGCAGAAGCTGATATGGCGCCGTCTGTTCCAGAGGACCTAGAAATGCTGTTGAAGAAGGCTTCAGGGCTTTCTACGCATCTCGAGAAAAACAAGATGGACTTGGTTAACAAACGGTCGTTGCAGGTTCTGGAGGCTAAGATACACAAGCTGTCCAAGTATTATAAGCGCAAGGGCGTGTTGCCGTCTGACTGGAAATACGAGCCCAAGGCTGCTTCCGTCATCTAGTCTTGGGGTGAACATGGCGATAGAAGAAAACGTCCTAAAAGCCTTCACAACAGATGCTTCTGAAGCGGCAAGGCTCATTTCTGAATGCGTTGAGAAGGAAGGCTTCATTCATGTGGTTTCTCACCTAGACGCCGACGGATTGGCAGCTGCCGGCGTTGTGGGGAAGGCATTGTGGAGGCTTGGAGCCAATTTTCGTGTGAGGATTCAGCAGTGGGTGGACGAAAAAATCGTCGCAGACATAATCTCTGACAAGCCTACGCTTACCTTCTTGACGGACTTGGGCAGCGGCTACTTAAACGTTTTAAATGAACATCTTTCGGGTCATCAGATAGTCATCTTAGACCATCATCAACCCATAGGCGATGCTGCTCCTAACATCTTTCAAGTTAACCCTCATCTACACGGGGTTGACGGTTCTAAGGACGTTAGCGGTGCAGGGGTAGCCTATTTTGTGGCGCGTGCGTTGGATGATGGGAACAGGGATTTGGCTGCAACGGCGGTGGTGGGCGCGTTGGGTGACTTGCAGGACAAGTATGAGCAGAGGGCTTTGGGAGGACTGAACGAGAAGATAGTGGCTGACGCTGTGGCTACTGGGTTTTTGAAGGTTGAGAAGGACCTCATGTTTTTCGGCAGAGAAACCCGCCCCATACACAAGGCCTTATCCTACACAACGAGCCCCTTCCTCCCGGGCATCAGCGGTGAAGAGGACAAAAGCCTAGCGTTTCTCGTCAGCCTCGGCATAAAGCCGAAAGACGGGGACAAGTGGCGAGCGTTAAGGGACCTTTCTGAAGAAGAAAAACGGCAGCTGTGCTCGGCGCTTTCAGACCATCTGATTTCTAAGGGTTACCCGAGCGATGTGCTGAATTTGGTGGGGTCAGTGTACACTCTTGTGCATGAGGAGCCGTGGACTCCGCTCAGAGATGCGCGAGAGTTCTCGGTCTTGTTGAACGGCACTGGTCGAATGGAGAAAGCAGGCTTGGGCGTTGCCATATGCATGGGGGACCGAGGCGCTTCTTTGGAGCAGGCTGAGGCGGTGTTAGAAGAGTACAGGCGAACCATTACGAAGTATCTGAGTTGGCTGATGGAGGAGCCCGGTCGCGTCGATGAATTGGAGAGCATCTACGTGGTTCGTGGCGGAGATTTCATAAACGAGAAGGTGATCGGCACCCTTTCCTCCATCCTCTCGACGAGTCTGCCGAAGCCTGAGAAGCCAATAATCGCATACGCTACTGTTGCTGAAGAGGATGCGGTGAAAGTTTCGGCTAGAACCTTAGACATGCTTACGAGCAAGGGGTTGGACTTGGGCGAGATAATGCGTGTAGCCGCAGAGAAGTTCGAGGGCAAGGGCGGCGGGCACGACATTGCTGCAGGGGCTCAAGTTCCAACTAAGGACGTGGACGCTTTCGTCAAGCTGGTGAACGAGTTGGTCAGGAAGCGGATGGAGCAGATTGCGGCTGGAAGCTGAGCTCATTCTCGTTTACGATACAGAGGGCGAGGCACAAGCGGTGGTGGGGGCAGTGTCACCCGATAATGTCAAAGTGCCTGAAGGCTTGAGAGTCGAGACTGTGAAGGACAATTGCCGTTTGCTCGCTCGTGTATGGTGTGAGAAGTCTTTGGAGACCTTCATAGCCACCTTAGACGACCTGCTCGCATGCGTTTCCGTGGCTGAGAAAACGTTTGAAGCCATTAAAGCCTCAAAAAAATAACGATCCATCAACCGCTCTTGGATAAATTTTCGATATTCCCTTTCTTCAGCCAACTATTTTCAAGAAAACGCATAAAACAGCCACTAGGAAATATGCCACTTCTTTCTTACGTCACAGCAAGAAGGTTAAAATTGGCTTGTTTTATGAAAAAGAGTTCATTTTAGATGTGTTTTTGGAAAGGAAATACATATATATGTTTTACAGTCAATAAAGGGAATTTTGTAGAGATACTGTATGAGCAGTTGTTGGAAATGGAGAGAACTAGAAGGAGACGGATGGATAGAGGTTAAGAAGAGCATTGGGAGTAGAACGTGATGGCGAAGAAGAAAGTAAAGAAGAAAGTAACGAAAAAGAAGAAATAAAGCCAACTTTAGGCTTTCCATCGTCCCCTTTTTTCAAGTAGAAATAGTTTCGGCGAGTTTTACAGAAAGGGACAAAGTTATTTAGTGATGAAAAGCAGCACATAAGGCTAAATAGGCTGATTCCACGTAGGGAAGCGTTGGACAACTTTGCTGGACATCAAGCTGATTCGTGAACAACCGGAAACTGTGCGACAAAACCTGAAGAAACGAGGCAACCCGGAGAAGCTTAAGATGCTAGACAGCCTCATCAACCACGACCAAGAGTGGCGTAAGCTGCTGACGAAAGTCAACGAACTTCGCCATGAAAGACGGCGAGTGACGAACGAGATTGCTGCGTTGAAGAAAGCTGGAAAAAGTGTTGAGGCGCAGATTGAAAGGGGACGTAGGTTGGATGAGGAAATCGTTGCTCTAGAGCAGCAGGTGGGACAGTACAAGGAGAAAGTCAATTACATACTGATGAGGTTGCCCAACCTGCTCCACGAATCGGTGCCCCTCGGAAAGGACGAAAACGATAACGTAGCGGTCAAGACTTGGGGCAAGCCTCCGAAGTTCGATTTTAAACCCAAGAATCATCTGGAGATTGCACAAGGCTTGGGGTTGGTTGACGATGAAAGGGGCGCCAAAGTCGCAGGTCACGGCTTCTTCTACCTCAAGGGCGATTTGGTGCTGCTGGACTTGGCGTTGCAGCGCTTCGCCATAGACTCTTTGCTTAAGAAGGGATACTGCCTCGTCGAGCCGCCTTTTCTGCTGAAGCGTAAGCCCTACGAAGGTGTTACCGACTTGGCTGACTTTGAGAACGTGATGTACAAGGTTGAGAATGAGGATTTGTACATGATTGCCACGGCGGAGCATCCTCTGGTGGCTTTGTTCATGGACGAAGTCTTGCTGAAAGACGACTTACCCGTCAAGCTTGTGGGTGTGAGTTCCTGCTTTAGAAGGGAGGTGGGTGCTCACGGCAAGTATACTAAAGGGTTGTTCAGGATGCACCAGTTCAACAAGGTGGAGCAGTTCATCTTCTGTCTTCCAGAAAACTCGTGGCTATTGCATGAGGAGCTTCAGCAGAACGCCGAGGAGCTTTACCAAAAACTTGGGCTCCACTACAAGGTTGTCGTCCTCTGCAGTGGGGACATGGGGACGGTTTCCTCGAAGACCTACGACGTTAACCTCTGGATGGCTGACGGAGTTTACCGGGAAGTGGGTTCGAACTCTAACTGCACCGACTATCAAGCTCGACGGTTAAACATTCGTTATCGAGAGAAGGAAGGACAGGCGCCTAAGGGCTTCGTTCACACGCTGAACAACACTGCCATAGCGACGAGTAGGACGATGCTGGCGGTTCTAGAACAATACCAACAGAAGGACGGTTCAGTCGCTATTCCCAAAGTGTTGACTAAGTACATGGATGGCTTGGAAAAACTGGAGGCGCACTAAATCCTTTAATACTCGGATGTTGAATTTTCCAGACGCAACGAGGTCTAGAACGTGTCTAAGCGTGGGAAACGTGTTCGTGACAAATGGCGCAGCAAAGACTGGTACGCAGTCATGGCGCCAAGCTATTTTGGCAACGTCGAATTAGGCGCTGTACCTTCAGATGAGCCCAAAAAACTCGCAGGCAGAATCATCGACGCTACGCTCTACGACATCACCAACGACTTTGCACACCAATACCTCAAAATGTATTTCCAAATCATAGAAATAGACGGAAAGACAGCGAAAACGGTGTTTAAAGGTCATGAGTACAGTCGAGATTATTTACGTAGTTTGGTTCGACGAAGAACCACCCGAGTAGACATGATTATCAACGTCCAGACAAAGGATGGTTTTAGAGTCAGGACTTCGGTTTGCGCTTTCACTTTGACTCGTGTAAAGACGTCTCAAGAGATAGCCGTGAGAAACATTATGAAACGGATTGTGGGGGAGAGAGCCAGTGCCCTTTCATTCGACCAGTTTGCACAAGAAGTGGTGCTGGGAAAAATAGCGTCAGACATTTACAACGAGGCTAAAAAAGTTTCGCCCCTGCGCCACGTGGGCATAAGAAAGTCCAAACTGGTTTCTCAACCCACTGAGATGGTCGTTGCAGCCACCGCGTAAACTGACCCTATTCATAGCATGGGAAATGTTGTGAGCCCCAATCAGCGACCAGATCAACGGAAGCGGGTTGCACAAGAAGCTGCGGGATTACTATACACGGGGCAAGAGAAAGAGTACAAGCAAGCTAAGCTACGGGCTTCCGGGACTCTGGGTTTTCGTGTTCTTCCGAGCAACTATGAAATAGCCGTTGAACTTGACTGCCTCGCCGAAGAAAGAGAGGGCAAAACTAGGCAAGAAAGACTTCTACAAATGAGGCAAGAGGCTCTTCAAATAATGCAAACCCTAAAAAACTTCCACCCGATTCTCGTCGGAAGCGTATGGCGAGGAACCGCTTACCAAAACAGCGACGTCGACATCATCGCTTACGCCCAAAACCCGCGAGAAGTCGTCTTGGCGCTTCAAAAAAACAATTACACTGTAACGCATGCTGAAAGCCAAACGGTCACGGAAAAGGGCAAAAAACAAGAAACCACCCACATCTACGCAAAACTGCCCTCAAACAGTCAAGCCGAAATCCTCGTACGCAGCCCACAAAAGATAGGTAGCAGGGATAAATGCGAAATCTACGGAGACATAATCACGGGACTAAACACGCAGCAACTCGAGAAAGTTCTAAGAGAAAACCCCACCCAAAAATTCACGCCAACATAAACCCTAACCACGCATATTTGGAGCCTATTAGGACGGTCTAGTCTAGGCGCAGAGCCCACGCATACCGAAAATCTTTTCACACGCAAAAACACTACAGCTACCAACACACAAAAAAGGAGCACCCCTAACCATGTGCATCCTAGGCAAAGACAAACTCATCAACCTAATAGAACAACAACGCGTAATCTACCCCTACGACCACAACCTCCTCGACGGCGACGGCTACGTCCTCACCGTCAAAGAAGAAACCACACTCCACTACCTCGAACACCAGAACATCACCAGCTACGAGATCGTCTTCACCCCCCCAGACCTCGTCGCCCACCTCACAGCCAAGAGCAAGTACGGACGCATGGGACTCAGCTTCCTCAACGCCGCCAAAGTCCACAGCGGCTTCATAGGACGCCTCGCCCTCGAAATCGTAAACCTCAGCAACGACCGCAAACCCATCACAATCAAACGCGGCGACCCCTTCATGCACATCGAATTCATTACCCGCCAAGGCGAACCCGCCCCATACACTGGACCTTACCAATTCCAATACCTTACTCAAGAAGAGAAGCAAATGTACATTCCTATCCTCAAAAAAGTCTTCCCAAACTACGAAGAACTAGCCCAAAAATGGCAACAGAACAAGCCGCTCAAATGATAGAGAATTAATATTCTCAATCCACAACACCCATAAACAAACTCAACAAACACTTTAAATATCACAGAACTTGCTACACTGAGGGGAAACTCTAGTGAAAGCCAAAAACTACCGCGCCGTAAAAGGCCAACCTTACACGAGAAAAGAGTACGTTAAAAGCTCACCCCCTTCAAAAATCACCAAATTCACCATGGGAGACACGAAAACACAGTACCCCCTTAAAGCTCAGCTAATCACTCTCGAAACCGCCCAAATCCGCCACAACGCCCTAGAAGCAGCAAGAATGGCGTCAAACCGCTTCTTGGCAGAAAAACTCGGAAACAGCTACTTCCTACAAGTCGTACCCTACCCCCACGCCATCCTAAGAGAGAACAAAATGATCTTCGGCGCCCACGCCGACAGACTCCAAGATGGCATGCGCCGAGCCTTCGGCAAACCCCTCGGAACCGCGGCACGAGTGAAAACCAACCAACCCATAATAATCGTAGGCGTAAACAAAGACGCCGCAGAAATAGCAAAACAAGCCCTGAAACTCGGCCAAGCAAAACTGCCGACACCCTGCCGCATAACAATCGAAAACGTAGGAGACTAGGCGGATGAATGCTCAAAGAAACGAAAAACTCATTTTATGGTTTGAGGAACTGACAAAAGAAGACATCCCATTGGTAGGTGGCAAGAACGCAAACCTAGGAGAGATGACGCAAGCCAAAATCCCAGTTCCTCCAGGGTTCGCCGTAACCGCCCATGCATACCAAAGATTCATAACCAAGACAAAAATCGCCCAGAAAATCTACCAAATCATCGAAGAAACTGTCACCGACACCGACGACCCTAAACAATACGAAGAAGCCTCCAAGAAAGTCAGGAAACTCGTGGAAGCCGCCAAAGCGCCTCAAGAAATAAAAGAAGCAATAAGAGATGCCTACCGAAAGCTGAGCAAGAAAACCCGCACTGCAAACGTTTCTGTGGCTGTCCGCTCCAGCGCAACCGCGGAAGACCTGCCCGATGCTTCTTTCGCAGGGCAACAAGAAACATTCCTTAACGTAAAAGGACCCAACGAATTAATCGAAAAGACGATTAAATGCTGGTCAAGCCTCTTCACCCCGAGGGCGATCTTCTACCGAACCAAAAAGGGCTTCAAGCACGAACAAGTCCTCATAAGCGTGGGCGTCCAAAAAATGGTAAACGCCCGCTCAGCAGGCGTGATGTTCACGATAAACCCGGTAACGGGTGAACGAAACAAGATAGTCATCGAGGGCACGTGGGGACTCGGCGAGGCAGTCGTTTCCGGAGCAGAAACTCCTGACCATTTTGAAGTAGGTAGACAAACCCTCGAAATAGTCGACCGAAGGATAGCCAAAAAAATAGTAGAGTACATCCGCAACCCAAAAACAGGACAAACGGAGCACGCCAAGGTATCCGCAGACAGACAAGAGAAACCGTGCGTCAACGATGAAGAAATCCGCAGCCTTTCTCAACTAGGCGTTCAAATCGACGAGCATTACGGCAAGCCTCAAGACATCGAATGGGCAATAGACCGTGACTTGGCCTTTCCCGAGAGTATTTTCATCGTGCAATCGAGACCCGAAACCGTTTGGAGCGTAGAAAGAGAGAAACGATTAGAAGTTGCCGCACCACCGAAGCAACTCTCACAGATGAAAGTAGCCGCCCGAGGCATCGCGGCGGGTAGAAGAGACATAGGCTTCGGCGTGGCAAAAATCGTTTTCACGCCCGAAGACGCCTCAAAACTGGTCAAGAAAGGAGACATCCTCGTCACGTCCATGACGAACCCAGATTTCGTTCCATACATGAAACTTGCCGGCGCCATCGTGACCGATAAAGGCGGTGTCACGGCTCACGCGGCAATCGTAAGCCGAGAGTTTGGAATACCATGCATAGTAGGGACGGAGACAGCTACAAAGACGATGGAGACGGGTAAGGAATACACGGTGGACGCTCGAAACGGCGTAGTCTATGAAGGCATAATACCGAGGCTTGAAGAACAACCAACTCCGATGGCAACCACCACTTCCCAATTGACAATAGGCTCGGCGCCCGTGACAGCCACGAAGATTTTCATGAACCTCGGCGTCCCCGAGAAGATCGATGAATACAAGGACTTGCCCTTCGACGGCATAGGGCTCATGCGCATCGAGTTCATCCTCGCAAGCTCCATCGGTGAACACCCGGTATACTTGCTGGAAAAGGGTGAAGGAGACAAGTTCGTTGGCAAGCTTGCAGAAGGCATAGCCACGGTTGCGAGAGCGATTCAGCCCAGACCGGTCGTCGTTAGGTTCAGCGACTTCAAGACAAACGAATACCGAGACTTGAAAGGCGGCGAAAAATACGAAATAGAAGAAGCCAACCCTATGCTCGGGTGGCGCGGGGCAAGCCGCTACATAAGCCAATGGTACGAGAAAGCCTTTAGACTGGAGTGTAAAGCCATCCGCAAATGCCGCGAAGACTGGAGGCTTAAGAATGTCTGGGTAATGCTTCCCGTGATAAGAACCTTGTGGGAAGCAAAAAAATGCCTCAAAATCATGAAAGAGGAAGAGCTGGAAAGTTCCCTAGACTTTCAGGTATGGTTCATGGCGGAGACTCCGTCCATAGCGATAATGGCGGACGAGTTCTCAAAACTCTGCGACGCCTTCTCCATAGGCTCGAACGACATGACCCAGGGCATCTTAATGATAGATCGGGACTCTGAAAGACTCGGACAAATGGGCTACTTCGACGAAAGAGACCCCGCGATGAAGCGCATAATTGCACATCTGATCAGAGTAGCCCACGAGAACGGCGTCACGGTCTCAATCTGCGGTGAAGGCCCCTCAAACCTGCCTGACTTTACTGAATTCCTCGTTCGCTGTGGCATCGACAGCATCTCCGTGAACAACGATGCAGTAGTTCGGACGCGACAATTAGTTGCAAGCATCGAACAGAAAATCCTGCTCGAACACGCCACGAAAAACCACGAGAGGAACGTGGAGAAACCAAAGAACAAAGCCACAAGCGACCTAGAATGGACTCTTAGGTAGGAACTTCTTTATTTTTGCAGAACTATTTTTTCTCAGAGAATCCAAGCATGCCATCATCCACGTTTGACCTAGAAGAAAAGCGCCTCGGAGAAGAAGTTCGGAATAGAAAAGCAAGGTTAGTCCTCATACAGCTTCCTGAAGGACTTAAACCCCAAGGTCCTAGACTGGCTGCCGTAGTTGAAAAAGCTGGCGCCCTCGCTGTTGTTTCTGCTGACCCATGCTACGGTGCCTGTGACTTGGCAGTGGTCGAAGCCGAAAGGCTCGGCGTAGATTTGATTGTTCATTATGGTCACAGTGAGATACTGAAACAAACCGCGTTCCAAACGCTTTACATCGAAGCAGAGGCAAAGAGCTCGGTTAAAAATGCTGTGCAGAAGGCAATTCCCCATTTAAATGCGTGGAAGAAAATAGGGTTAGTTACCACTGTTCAGCATGTGCACAGACTGGACGAGGCGAGAGCCATGCTCTTGGAGGCAGGCAAATCTGTAGCAGTTGGAGATGCGGGGCGGTTGAAGCATGCTGGACAAGTCATCGGCTGCGACTACAGCAACGCAGAGGCAGTGGCGAAAGAAGTGGACGCTTTTCTCTTCGTTGGAGGCGGCAGATTCCACGCATTAGGTGTAGCTTTGGCTACAGCAAAGCCTACAATAGTAGCCGACCCTTACGAAGAAAGAGCCTTCACAGTGGAAGACGAAGCTGCACTAATTCTTAAAAAACGTTGGACAAGCATCAGTGAAGCTAAAAAAGCCAGGACGATAGGAATTTTAGTAGGGCTGAAGGCTGGGCAGAAAAGACTCGACGAAGCATTAAAGATGAAGAAGATTACGGAAGACGCGGGCAAAGAAGCGACCATCTTTGCTTTGAGAGAGATTACTCCAGAAGCTCTCATGCAGTTTCCAACAATAGATGTCTTCATAAACACAGCGTGTCCGAGACTATCCTTAGACGATGCAGAAAGGTTCCGCAAACCACTGCTCACTCCCAACGAGATGTTAGTAGCTCTGGGCAAATTACGATGGGAGAAACTATGCAGAGAAGGCTGGTTCGAAAGCGCGACTTAGAGATTGCGCTCTCAAAAACAGAGCCACATCCATCCCCGAAAGCCTACTTAGAACAATACACGATAACGCCCGACGTTGCCGCAGGACTACTCTACCTAGCCGCATACACGTATGACGACATTATAGGCAAAACCGTGGTGGACTTGGGATGCGGCTCAGGAAGACTCGCTATAGGCAGCGCCCTTCTAGGGGCAAAAGAAACCATCGGCGTGGACATAGACAGAGCCGCCACAAGAACTGCGTTAAGAAACGCCGAAAGACTGGATGTTAAAGACAAGACTCAGTGGATAACTGCTGAAATCGCAGCTATCCATGGAACTTTCGACACGGTGCTGCAGAACCCTCCCTTTGGTGTACAGAGAAAAAAAGCTGATCGGGAATTTCTGGAAAAAGCCCTCGAAATTGGCAAGTGCGTCTACTCTCTACACAAAGGAAGCAGTAGACAGAACAGCAAGCTCATCAGAAGAGGACGCACTACTCAGCCTCTACTAGTTTCTCCAAACCCTTTTTTGAAAAACCTCGTAGAAAAGAATGGTGGAAGAATCAAAGCCGTGTACACCATGCAGATGACGGTTCCTCACATGTTCGATTTTCATAGAAAACAGAAGCATCGATTTCCCGTCTACCTTTATGTAATAGAAAAAGCCTAATTATAGTCGCACGGCTTTCTCGTTTCTCAACGCAATAAAAGTATTGCACGTCTTTCCATCGAGGTATTTCATGAATTTCATGAAGAACTCTACGTCTAAGACTCTGAGATGTTCTCCCAACAAGTTTAACCACTCCTCAAGCGACATGTGCCACACGTGGGATTTGTCTCCGTGAGTGTCATTCAAATCTGTTGTAGGAACTGAGACGACCACTATACCCTTTGGCTTGGTGACCCTTCTTATTTCTTTCAAGACTGAACTCACGTTGGGACAGTGCTCCAAAGTTTCGAAAGTCGTAGTAACGTCGAATGCTTTAGACTTGAATGGCAGAAAAAGCGCGTCTGCCCTAACAATGGCTAAGCTGGGGTTCATTTTCTTGGCTTTCCCCGTTGCCCATGCCGAAATGTCGCACCCAACCGCCTCTAGTCCAGCGGAGCCGAATCTGCTCAGAGAGTGCCCCAGCGCGCATCCGACGTCCAGTATCCTTCCGCTACCACCGTGTCTTCTTACAAACGATGCAATCCTTCGAAACCTAAACCACGCGTTTAGTCGATAAAAAATGGAAGCATAGCCGAAAAGAATAGGACTGCATTCACCAACAAAGTATTTCTCTTCGTACACCGTTCTAGCCATTCTCCTTGAACCTGCGACAACAACTTCTGAAAATACATGCGTTGGCAACAATTTAGCAATTTCTCTTCAATCAAAAAGTTTATTGCGGAGCCCGATGGAAAAATAACGAGCACTCAAGCTTAACGTAACTATCCTAAACTCTTTAAGCTCTATGAGGAAAAGAGAGACAATACATGAGCAAAACTAGTTCAAAAAGACAAAGTGGGCAGTTTGTTGCGCCAGGAGAACGTTTAGGAGTAATCGAAGAGTTCTCCCCAGGTCAAGGCACGTATGTAGAGCAAGGAAAAATCTACGCCAAAGTCAGTGGACGCACACTCTTGGACTTGCAGAACAAGACAGTGTCGGTTTACCCCACGGTTCATGGAGCAAAAGTGCCGAAGGTCGGTAGCGTGCTGACTGGACAAGTCTCAAATCTTCAGAACAAAGCTGCAGCAATACGAATATTTAAAATAGGAAACGAACCGTTGTCAGGCGTTTTCTCGGGACTGCTCTACATTTCGGACATCAGCACGTCTTACGTTGAATCCATCCACGACGCGTGCAAACCCGGAGACATCATTCGGGCAAAAGTGATAAGTGAAAAGAACCGACTTTTCCATCTCTCAACTTCCGACAAAAACCTCGGGGTTCTGTACGCTTTCTGCTCGCGATGCGGACAGATGTTGCAGCAGAAGCGTTATAAGATGCAGTGCCTCAGCTGTGGAAACGTTGAAAAACGCCGTGTTGCCTTAGACTACGGAAAAGCAGACCTTTAAGGGAGGAGTTGGCGATGCAGGTAAAAATCTTGAATAAGACGGGGAAGGAGTTGAAGATAGAGGTTCATGGAGAAGGCCATACGTTCTGTAACGTGATTCAGAAAGCGTTGCTCAAGGATGAGAGAGTAGACCTGGCAGGATACCGTGTTCCACACCCCCTCACATCAAGCCCAGTGATCTACGTCCGAACGAAAACGCGGAGCAAGCCAGAAACTCTACTCAAAGAAGCCGTGGGAGAGGTGCAGAAGGACACTGAAGCTTTTCGAGCAGCGTTTAACAAGGCTTTGAAAGAGTGGCAAGGCTAGCAAAAATCGTGCTATGTCAAGTTGAGCGTTTTAGTTGCTCTGGAAATGAGGAGACTGAACGCTTCTGCGACGTCCTCATGCGTTCTCAGTGTCTCTACGTTTTCTTTTATTGTTGTTAGCCCTTGGAGCCAGAGGTAGACCAGCAGCGCTTCAGCAGCGTCTGCTTGTTTGTGGCGGTCCACTCTTGAAGGTAATAGTTCTCTTAATCCTGCTTGGTTTAGGGCTTTGGAGAGCAAGCGGCTATCGACTTTTGCTCCCGTTGGCTTTCCAGTCTTCATAGAGAGGTAGAGAGAGTAGACGAAGTTGACGTAGGCGTCGCCCAGAGTTGCAAGGTTATGGTCTGTGAGAATTTCTTGCACGTTTTTGTAGGTGGGTGTGAAAAGAAATCTTTTCTTGGGGTTAGACATTTTTCGTCAGCCTTTCTTTATGAAGTGTGCCCTATGATAATGTTTATTTTTTGTTGCCACGAAGAGAGTTAAAAGAGGATGCTCGAGTGAGAACCAGAAAGCTTCGTTCCGTAAAGCCTGAGATTAGGATTGTCGGCGTCGACGACGGAGTGTTCGTTCCCCACACACAGGGAAAGTGCGATGTTATCGGGGTCGTTTTTAGGGGGGGATACTGGCTCGACGGATTCATGAGGACACGGGTCGAGATAGATGGTTTGGACGCGACCAAAAAGATTGCGGAGATGATTATGCGTTCGCCGCATTATGGACAGTTGAGGGTAGTCATGCTGGACGGTGTGACCTTTGCAGGTTTCAACGTGGTTGACACCATGAGGCTCTTCGAGGTAACCAGTTTGCCTGTGATCGCTTTGACTCGGGAAAAGCCTGACTTCGACGACATTCGGAGAGCGTTGAAGAATTTGCCCTTCGCTGAGGAAAGGTGGAGGGCGATAAGGAATGCGGATAGAATCGTTAGGGTTGTGACGCGTCCTGGAGAAGAGGCGATTTTTATGCAAGTGGCGGGGGTTGAGGTGGATGTTGCGAGGAGAATCGTGAAGAGCACCGCCACTCGCAGTAACGTTCCTGAGGCGTTGCGGGTGGCGCATCTTATCGCTTCTGGATTGACTGGCCCGTTAGAGGAGTAGCTGTAATATTTATTGGAATTGGAAAAGATTTTTAAGACTCGGCGGTGAGGGAAAAGGAACGGGTATGGTGAAAGACTGTGGAGTTTTGCGTGAAGTGTGGTAAGAGGCTTGTGGCCACGAAGCAGAAGGGGAAAGAGACGGTGGTGTGGGTTTGTCCGAGGTGTGGTTTTAGGAAGAAGCCTGAAGGGGAGGGGAAGGTCGTCGTTCCTCTGGTCGTGAAGGAGCCCCAGCCCTTTCAAGAATCTATCGCAGTGATTGGGAAGGAGGAGCAGAAGCTACGGACTCTGCCCACTGTGAGGGTGGAGTGTCCTAAGTGTGGGAATAGTTTAGCTTTTGTCTGGCAAGTGCAGACGCGGGGAAGCGACGAGTCGTCGACGCAGTTCTTCCGGTGTACGAAGTGTAGTTTCACTTTCAGGGAGTATACTTAGGCGTCTTTGTTGTGAGTGGGCTCTGCGCCTAGACTAGACCGTCCTATTAGGCTCCTAATGTGTGTGGGTTGGGCTTGAGCGATGTCTAGTTTTTTGGTGAGGCGAGTTTTTCTAGGTCTTCCTTGCCTTCAGCATACCCCGAAGCGATGAGAACGTCATTCTGCTCTATCGTCGTGTTGGGTTTCGGGCGTATCCAGTTCTTGCCCCTCCTGATGGCTAGAATCCACATGCCTGTTTCTTCATGTATCTGGGCTTGGCGGAGAGTTTTCCCCACTAAAGTGGACTTTGGCGACACTTGAATGTGAGCGACTGTTTCTTCTGCCTCTTCGATGACCATCTTCAAGATAGGGTGAGGCTTCAGCTCCCTCAGAACCACTTCGGCTATCTGGGCTGCAGCGTCGGCGATTTTTTCTGTGATGACCCCGAGCCTAATTAGTCCCAAGAAATCCTTTGATTCTTCGGGCGTGAACCCGCTCGAGAGGACGAGCTGCTCGAACTCTGTGTGAAGCTCGTCCATGCATTCCTCGAGGGCTTGCACTTCTTCCGCGAGGTACTGACTGTTCATCAAGAGGGAAGAATATGCCAAGTCAAGCATTAACTCAGAAGTGTCTTTCAGACAAGCAAGCTTGTCCACTATTACCTCAAACTTCTTTTCAGCCAATTTCATGCCTCCAACTTCTTGATAGCTCCTTCGGCAAGTCCTTTCAGTTCGTCAATGCCGCCCGGCGCTCCGCGGGCGATCAAGACGTCGCCTTTCTCTAGCCTTTCTATTTCCTTTGGGTTTATTATCCAGTCTTTGTTTCGCCTAATCGCTATGATGTCCACGCCGAATCGTGCAGCCAACCCTAACTTGTCAAGAGCAACCCCAATGAGTATGGAGTTAGGGGTGATTTCTACTCGGATGAGATGTTCCTCTACCCTTTCAAAGGCTTGACGGACGAGGGGGTGGATACCTATGTTTTTTGTCACTATAACCGCTATGTCTCCAGCTGCGTCTGAGATTTTGTCGGCGGCGGAGGCTACTACAGAAACACCTACTAGATTTTCAGCGTCTTCGGCGTCTCTAACTGCGATCATAGTGTTCATGTCTAAGAGATACGCCAGCGTGTCTACGCGTTGTTCAAGCTCCAAAACTTCTTCTGCCAATTCCTTATTGTCGAAGAGCGCGGCAGAATACGCCAAGTCAATCATTAGCTCAGACAGGTCCTTGATTTCAGCCAGCAAATCTCGGACCGAGACGGGCTTGTATTCAATCTTCTCCAATTTCACCATAGTTCAAAGAACACTCCAGCAACGTGGAAGCCACTGGAAATTAATACTGTATGAGAATAGATATTTGTTGCTATTTTCAAAACCCTCCAATTAAGCCCAGCATGATGAACAGTGAGACCGTTGTCAAGGTGTCAGCCAACGAGCTTTCTACGGGAATGACGAAGTTGTCTGGGTCGAGACCCTTCCTGAAAGTGAGGACAGCTACGCCGAAGGATATAAAAATCATAAAAATTGCGGCGAAGGTATGTGTGGCTAGAAGCAGGGCGATGAATCTTAGGGCTGCCAAAGAGTTCGCATTGGCTTGGGAAAGAGAACTGATAAGCGCATAAACCACATACATTGCTGCTGACGCTGCCCATGCTCCCGCTATCTGAGTTCCATGGTTTCTCATCGCTTTAAAGGAGGGATCAAGCGTCCCGAGGGCGAGCTTTGTCGTGGCGGTCGACCCCACCACTGCTCCAACATCCCCCATAGTATCAATCAGCGCGGGATAAACGATGTAAATCTCTGGTCTGCGACCCACGAATTCGCTAATTCTAGAGAGCACCGAACCTGTGATGTTCACTATGAATGCTACAATGACCAACGTATAGAAAGTTTCTCTAATTATTCTTACAAACTCTGGTTCTTTCCAGTTTCTGTAAAAAATTACCAAGACAATGCCCACAAAGACGATGCAAATCGTCGACACAACAAGCCCGCCAAAATTCACGAAAAAAAGGATGTTCAACACCAAGGCGTAACACAAAGTCACCAATATGTCAGCAATGGTGGACTCGATGGGATAAACAATTATATCCGGGTCCAAGCCCTTCTTAAACGAAGAAAAAGCGATAATAATCGTCATAGGGGAAATAACGAGTATTGACAAGCCCATAGTCGCTGTCAAAGTGCCGAGAATGATTGGCGCGTTCAACACGTTTATTCCCAGAAAAATCACGTTAAAAAACAGCGCTACAAGTCCTAAGAAGATGCTGCTTTCAAGGGTTAACGCTATGATAGACCCCCAAAGCGAGTAAAACTTCTTCGTTTTTTCTCCGAAGAGATTCGTAGGAATCGTGCCTAAATGCAATCCTGTGCTTAAATGCCCAGCAAACAGACCGCCTATGACACCTCTAACGCTGAGAATCCCTGGATAAAGAGCGATTATCCAGGGTTCACGGGAGAAGAGACCAAGAGAAGCTGCTACGATGGAACCAGCAAAAATGCCGCCCAAGTTGAAAACGTAGGAGAGCAATGCTTGTTTGGTCGTCTGAAGGAGACTAAGGTGCTTAAGGCTTTCCGTGCCCATGTCAGACTCCCCTCTCCTCTTCCATGGCTTGAGCTTTTATTTGCTTCACCTTCCATGCCTCCACGCATCGAAGGCAGAGCGGTGTCACAGCAGCCGCTTCGGCAGTAACGCAATTTGGGCACTACTCTGTCTCCTTAATCTGCAAGAGTTGACATCATAGTTTAAATATGTTTTCCAGCAGAAAAAAGAAAATGGGATTTTTAGCCCTGCTTTTCCACCTGTTTAATCGCGTCTTCTATGATGTCTAGCCCCGAGTCTACGAGTTCCCGCGTTATGATGATGGGGGGAGCTATCCTTATCGTCGATTTACCGCAGGTAATCACTGCCACACCGCGTTTCCAGCTTCGCGTCATGACTTCTTCCGCCTTCTTCGAAGCAGGCTTTTTACTGTCTTTGTCCTCGACTAGTTCTATGCCTATCATCAAACCCTTTCCACGCACGTCGCCAACGATCTCGCTTTTTTCCTTCAACTCCTCGAGCCGCTTCATGATGTAAGCGCCTTGTTTAGCAGCGTTCTCCCTCAGCCCTTCATTCTGAATCACGTCGATGACCGCAGACGCGGCAGCGCAGGACACGGGGTTTCCGCCGAAAGTGCTCGCATGAGAACCTCCCTCCCAGTCCATTATCGTAGCCTTAGCGACGGTAGCTCCAAGGGGCAGACCAGCCGCTATCGACTTGGCAACGCACACGATGTCTGGCTCAACGCCCCAATGTTCGATGGCGAACCATTTGCCAGTTCTTCCCATTCCCGCTTGAACCTCGTCGTCCATCATCAGTATGCCATACTTGTCCGCCAACTTCTTCAGCCTCTGGAAATACTCGGGCGGGGGCACGACGTAGCCTCCTTCGCCTTGAATCGGCTCAAAGACGAAGGCTGCAACCTCCTCGGGGGGGACGTATCTCTGCAGCACGTATTCGTCTATGAAGTCAACGCACCAGTAGTGGCAGTCGGGAAAAGTGAGTTTGAAGGGACATCGGTAGCAGTAGCCGTAGGGCACGTGGGTGACACCGGGGACCATGGGGAAGAAGTATCGTCTCTGGACGGGTTTACTGGCAGTGAAGGACACGGCGCCCAAAGTCCTGCCGTGGAAGGCGCTTATGAAAGCGATAAACCGCTGTTTCCGAGTGTGCCACTTCGCAAGCTTCGCTCCAGCCTCAACCGATTCGGCGCCGCTGTTGCTGAAGAAAACCTTCTTCTCCCACGCGCCGGGAGTGATTTTAACCAGTTTCTCAGCCACGTCCACGACTTCGCGGTAGAGGAAGTCGGTGACCGAATAGTGTAGAAAACGGTCCAGCTGACCCTTAACCGCCTCCACCACCTTGGGGTGACTGTGCCCCACGTTTAAGCAGACGAGACCCGAGTTGAAGTCGATGTACTCGTTGTCGTCTACGTCGCGGATAATGCAGCCTTTTCCACTCTGTATCGCGAGGGGGTAGAACCTCACAAACGACTGGGAAATCACTTTTTCGTCGCGTTTTGCAAGCTCCCGTGCCTTCGGACCTGGAGGAGTCACGACTATTTTTGGATAATCTGCCATACAGTCTCACCTTGAGAAGACTATTCATAGCTAGAAACTGATTCTTATAGCTATCTGTCAGAGTTCACGATAGAAAAAGGTGTGGGTCAGGTCCTTGCTCTGTCGTTCGGGGACCTGAGACCCGACTTTAGGGATGTGGACTGAGGGAAGCCTTTTCAAGTCTACGGTCGAGCCATGCTTATCTCGATGGTCGAGACGTTGCTCTTCCTTCCCTCTTCGCGTTGTACCTCTTCGGTGCCGATGGCGATGCTCTTCAGCTCTACGTCCTTCACGAAGGCGCGTCGCAGCAGTTCGATAGTGTCGACGGCTGTGCTGATTGCCCGTCCCCTGGCTTTGAGGCAGACATTCTTCTCGCCTGAGTTGAAGAAGGTGAGGCAGGCAATCACGTAGTTCATCACTGGTTTTCGGCCGATGAGGACGACGTTGTCGCTCGTCTTTACCACCTCTTTGGGCTTTCTTTCTGGTTTTGCAGGTTTTTCTTCTGTCATGTTTCTTTTCTCCTCAAGTTACTTGAGGACCATGATGTCTGATGATGGCGTCTGTACTCAAGATGTTGCTTGGTGGTCTATAAAATTCGTTTCGGCTCTCTTATAGTTTTCCTACGTCTCATATCCGACAGACAAAAGCGCTGAGAGTCCCTCAAATATGGTTTTTAGTGTTTGCCGTACTCAGTTCCCTTCTCAAAGGCTTGGATGTTCACGCCGAGGAACTGTGCCTTCTTTCCAAAGAGTTCCTTCAAGCCCTCGAGGATACTTTCTTCTGAGACCACTTTTGTTCGGGCTATGTAGGCTCCGAGCATCACCATGTTAGCTGCTCTCTTTTCGCCCAACTCCGCGGCGATGTCGTTGGCGGGTATGGCTATAACTTCGATGTCCTTTCTCGTAGTTTTCTTAGTGATTAGCGAGTCGTTGAGGAACAGCAGTCCATGAGGTTGCAGCAGTGGCTCGAAGGCTTCCAAGGAGGGGTTGTTCATGATGATTAATGCTTGCGGCTGGGTTATGACGGGAGACCCTATTTCCTCGTCGGATATGACGACTGTGCAGTTGGCGGTTCCTCCCCGCATCTCTGGACCGTAGGAAGGTATCCAAGTAACATGTTTCCCCGTTTTCATGGCGCTGTATGCCAAGAGTTTTCCGATGAACATCAGTCCTTGTCCGCCGAAGCCCGCCATTATGACGTTGGCGTAGAGTGGTTTTTTGCTTGTCTCTTTCAATGTCAACTCTCCTTCGGAACTTTGAACTCGCCCAACGGATAGTGGGGTATCATTTTTTCTTCAACCCATTTCGTCGCCTCGGTGGGAGTCATGTGCCAGTCGGTTGGGCACTGGGACAAGACTTCAACCATAGAGTAGCCCAAGCCTTTTAGCTGCGTTTCAAAAGCCTTCTTTATGGCTTTTTTGGCTTGTATGATGTTTTTCGGGCTGTTCACGCTTACTCTTGCAATGTACGCCGCGCCATCCAAAGTGGCTAGTAACTCCGACATCCTAATCGGGAAGCCCGCTTGCTCTACAGTCCGCCCCATGGGAGACGTTGTGGTTTTTTGGCCAATAAGCGTCGTCGGCGCCATTTGTCCTCCCGTCATCCCGTAGACCGCGTTGTTGATGAATATCGTCGTTATTTTTTCTCCCCGAGCGGCTACGTGGATGGCTTCCGCGATTCCTATGGAGGCAAAGTCGCCGTTGCCTTGGTAGGTGAACACTACCAGTTCGGGGTGCACTCGTTTACAGCCCGTTGCAACTGCGGGCGCGCGTCCATGCGCAGCTTCATACATGTCAACGTCAACGTAATTGTAGAGGAAAACCGAACAACCTACGGGTGCAACTCCCACGGTTTTCTCCCTGATTTCCAACTCGTCTATCACTTCTGCCACGAGGCGATGCACGATTCCGTGTCCGCAGCCGGGACAATAGTGGGTTGCTACTTGTCGTAGTGTTTTCGGTCGTTCGAAGACTTTCTCAAGCTCTACTTGCATTCGTCAGCTCGCCTCCTTCACGAGTTTTTCTGTCTCAGCTATTATTTCGTCGTAGCTTGGAACCATGCCCCCGGTGCGTCCGTAGAAACGAACCTGCGCTTTACCGCACATGCCGAGTTTAACGTCTTCCACCATCTGTCCGAGACTCATCTCGACCACCAAAAACCTGCCTACTGTGTCAGCCATTTTCTCGAAAGTCTCGTAGGGAAAAGGAAAGACTGTAATCGGCCTCACCATACCAGCCCTTATTCCTCTTTCACGTAGAACTTTAATAGCTGTCTTCGCGATTCTTGCAACCGTCCCGTAAGCTGCGATTATCACCTCAGCGTCGTCGGTTAGGTACGTCTCCACCCGCACCTCGTTCTTAATCATTTCCTGGATTTTGCGGTTTATTTCCAAATTGTGTTTCTCTAAAATTACCGGGTCGAGGTAGAGACTCTTGACTAGGTTTTGAGGTCGCCCCTTGGCACCAGTCAGAGCCCAAGTCTTTGCCGGAAGCTTCAGTGGCTCCTTCTTTTTGAACTCGACGGGTTCCATCATCTGACCCATGTAGCCATCTCCCAAAACCATCACGGGGTTCCGGTACTTGTCGGCAAGGTCGAAGGCTTCCATCGTCAGCCAAACAGCCTCCTGCAACGTATGAGGCGCCAGCACGAGCAGATGATAGTCACCGTGCCCACCACCCTTAGTGGCTTGGAAATAGTCAGACTGTGAAGGCTGTATACCGCCCAGTCCTGGACCACCACGCATAATGTTCACGATTACGCATGGAAGCTGAGCACCAGCTATGTAGGATATTCCCTCCTGCATAAGGCTGATCCCAGGGCTCGAGGAAGACGTCATCACTCTCGCACCTGCCCCAGCCGCCCCGAAAAGCATGTTGATCGCTGCTACCTCGCTTTCGGCTTGAAGATAAACGCCACCAACTTCGGGAAGACGTCGGGACATGTACTCGGGAATCTCGTTCTGAGGGGTTATGGGATAGCCGAAGAAATGTCGGCAGCCAGCTTGAACCGCCGCTTCTGCGATTGCTTCGTTCCCCGTCATTAATTGTTTTTCCATTATTTCTTGCCTCCAGCCTTCTTTTTCTCTCGGTGGACTTCTATGGCGACGTCGGGACATGTTATGGCGCATAGAGTGCAACCAGTGCATTTTCCTTCAGGGTCGACCAGCTCAGCGAAATAGTATCCTTTAGGGTTGATTCTGGTAGAGATGCGAATTAGACGGAATGGACAGGCATTGACGCAGAGCGTGCAGCCCTTGCAGGTTTTTTCGTCTATCACGATTTTGCCCATTATTAGCACCGTTGGAGAAGTAACAAATACCATAGCCGAGGGAAAAGCGTTTCGCAAAAACCTAAAACCTGCCTCAAACTTCCCTCAAGGGAAATGTGTATATTTGACGATTCAAATGTAGAATGAAATACTCGAATCGAGGAACTCAAAATGTCACAGATTCAGGAAATACGATGGCACGGCAGAGGCGGACAAGGTGCATGGACTGCCAGCGAACTCCTAGCCAAAGCCGCCATACTCGAGGGAAAATATGTTCAATCTTTTCCAGAGTTCGGACCCGAACGCATGGGCGCTCCCCTAGCAGCCTACACACGCCTCAGCGACAAACCCATCAGCCTTCACTGCTCCATCTACAACCCCAACATAGTCGTAGTCCTTGACCCAACACTTCTTAAAACAGTCAACGTAGCCGACGGACTCACCGAAGATGGAGTGCTAATCGTCAACACCCAAGAAAGTCCCGCAGACCTGAGGGGAAGACTAAACGTCAAATCTCAGACGGTGTGGACTGTCCCAGCCACTGACATCGCCATCAAAACACTGAACGTCCCAATCACGAACACAGCCATGCTCGGCGCAGCAACCCGAGCAGCCTCCCTAGTAAACCTCGAGAGCATTGAAAAAGTGATCAGAGAACGATTCCGACAGGAACTAGCCGAGAGAAACATGGCTGTGATAAGAGAAGCCTACGAGGAGGCAAGAACAGGATGAGCAAAAAACAGAAAGGCTGGAAAGAGATTCCGATAGCTGGAGTCTGCTGGAAGCCCGCCACCGAGTACCTCACGGGCGACTGGAGAACTTTCAAGCCAGTCCGAGACCCCGAAAAATGCACAAAATGCCTACTCTGCCCCCTCATCTGCCCAGACTCGGCCATAAAATGGGACAAAGCCACGGAAAACATCGAATTCGACTACGACTTCTGCAAAGGCTGCGGCATATGCGCCAACGAATGCTCCGCCCACGCCATAAAGATGGTGAGGGAAGAGGAGGCATAAGAATGGCGACCCTTCAACGAAAAGCCCTTGCCCTAAACGGCGACGAAGCCATCGCCCTCGCCGTGAAACAATCAGACGTAGATGTGGTGGCAGCCTACCCCATAACACCCCAGACGATCATCGTGGAGAAGTTCAGCGAATACGTGGCAGACGGAGAAGTGGACACAGAGTTTGTCTGCACAGAATCAGAGCACAGCGCCCTCACCGCATGCCTAACCGCATCAGCCACGGGTGCACGAACCTTCACCGCCTCAGCCTCAGCGGGCCTAGCCCTAATGCATGAAATGCTCTACGTCACGTCGGGCTGTAGAGCACCCGTAGTCATGGCTATCGCGAACCGAGCGTTGTCAGCGCCCATAAACATACACTGCGACCACTCTGACAGCATGGTGGAGAGAGACTGCGGCTGGGTACAAATCTACGTGGAGAACTCGCAAGAAGCCTACGACTCGACTATTCAAGCCTTCAGAATAGCCGAACACTCAGACTTGCTACTTCCAGTCATGGTGTGCCTCGACGCCTTCTTCCTCAGCCACACCCTCGAAAACGTCGAAGTACTGCCCGACGAAACTGTACTCAAGTTTGTAGGCAGCAGACAGATCCCGCTAGTAAGCGGGCACGAGGGTAAAAAAGTGCCCTTCAAACTCGACCCCGACAACCCGTTAACGATGGGTCCCCTAGACCTCTATGATTACTATTTCGAACACAAGAGGCAACAAGAAGAAGCGATGCGAAAAGCACCCCAGATAATCACGCAAATCCACGACGAATACGCCAAGATAAGCGGCCGCAAATATGGAGACGGCCTCGTCGACGCTTACCGTCTCGAAGACGCTGACATAGCCACTGTATGCGTCGGCTCAGCGGCGGGCACGGCTAAGAGCGTCGTCGACCATCTCAGAAGCAGAGGAGTGAAAGCTGGACTCTTACGCCTCCGCGCCTTCAGACCCCTTCCAGTGGCGGAGATCAGGAAGACATTAGAAACTGTGAAGGCGATAGCCGTGATGGATAGAAGCAACAGTTTCGGCGGCCATGGAGGACCCGTGTTTCATGAAGTCCGCCACGCTCTCTACGACGCGAAGGTACATCCGTACGTTGTGAACTACGTCTTCGGTCTCGGGGGAAGGGACATGCCCCAGAACATTATCCACGGCATTTACGAAGACCTGCAGAAAATCGCCCAGACAAAGCGGGTGAAGGAAGATGTGCAGTTTGCAGGAGTGCGAGAATAGGAGGCGGTAGCAAATGGCAACAACTCCGTGGAAATTTACTGCAAGAGAAATCGTGGAGAAACCTGAACTCTTCACTTCTGGGCATCGAGCATGCGCAGGATGCGGACCAGCCATCGCCCTACGGCAGATAATGAAAGCCACACGAGGACCCACGATAGTCACGAACGCGACGGGATGCATGGAAGTCGTGTCAACCATATACCCCTACACAGCGTGGAAAGTGCCGTGGATTCACACGGCTTTTGAAAACGCTGCAGCCAACGCTTCGGGCATCGAAGCTGCCTTGAAAGCGATGAAGAGGAAAGGAAGACTCCACGAGCACGTTGACGTGATAGCCCTCGCCGGCGACGGAGGCACCTTCGACATCGGGATACAAGCCCTGTCTGGCGCGGCGGAGAGAGGCCACGACTTTCTGTACGTTTTATACGACAACGAAGCCTACATGAACACGGGCATACAGCGCAGCGGAGGCACCCCCTACGGCGCTTCAACGACCACGTCGCCCGCAGGCAAAGTAATCCCTGGGAAGACTCAGTTCAAGAAGCCCATAGCGGAAATAATGGTCGCTCACGAGATTCCCTACGTGGCAACTGCTTCAATCGCCTACTGGCAAGACTTGCTCATGAAGACTCGGAAGGGCTTAGAAGCAGAAGGCCCGGCTTTCTTGCATGTTTTTGCGCCGTGCCCTCGAGGCTGGCGTTATGACACTAGCAAGACTATAGAAATCGCTCGCATGGCTGTGGAAGCTTGTGTGTTCCCACTTTGGGAGGCAGTCGATGGAGAATACAGCTTGTCGCCTCAGAGCAAGATTATGGCTTTGAAACCTGACCGCAAGAAACCTGTTGGCGAGTACTTGAAGATGCAGCGTCGCTTCGGACACCTGTTCGACCCGAGGTTTGAACACGTGCTAAACGACGTTCAGAAGATGATTGACAAACGCTGGCTCCAGCTACTCAAGAGATGCAACATGAAAGCTTAGAGAATAAAAAGCAGAGCCAATAGAATCAGACCCGCAGCCGCAAAAAGCGGGACTGCGGTTTTCTTAGCCCTCTGCAGCGCTTTATCTGCGAGAAGCGACATCTCCTGTATCTGTTTCTCTCCAATTACCCCAACCTTAGGAACAACACCAGCGCGCCAAGCAGCCGACGCAGGTTTCGTATCGCTTAAAGCTGCCTTAACCGCGTCTTTTGTGTAGTTTATCAGTTTTTCGTGGGGTATGGCTTCACCCAGCGGATGATACCCTCGTGCGGTCATGGCAACGGCGTTGACGGCATGCGTGTCGGTGGTGAGAACTTCGCCCGCATCAACGCCCATTTCTCTTAAAGCTTCAAGTATTTTTTCTCTCAGACCAGTGACCATGTTGTTGCCGTCAATAGTTATGTAGGCAGAGGTTTGTCCACCCACTCTAAGGACTAAGGCGGATATTCCCCCAGGTCCCATCCCATCTTTAGGGCTGAACTCGGGCGAAACTCGTGCGGCGCCTACTTCGAGGGGAGAAGGTTTCTCCTTTGAAGCCTTCCTCAAAGCTTCCAGCGCAACTTCTTTCAGAGACGCGACAGCGCCGCTGACGTCAAAGTGTCGGTCGATGCTGTTGTGAGCGTTAATTATCATCACGTGGGCTAACCCAAGGTTGGACGCTTCTTTGAGAATGGCGTCGCCTATTTCCTGTGGAAAATCTTCGGTCGTCTCAGGCGCCAAAGTCAAGGTGAGAAGAGCGCAGTTCCCGAATACCTGGCAGCTTGCACTCGCGGCGCCTTTCTTCGTCCTCGTGAAACTTGTCGCCGTGGGTTCAAAATTGGCAAAATCAGTAGAGTCCAGTATGCCCTTCAACACTCTCTGGTTCTGCCGCTGAGAGGAAAGGTCAAACTCGTGCCCAAACAAGCCGTGGGGAACCGACACAA